>JAGBBQ010000055.1 GCA_017938425.1 Clostridia bacterium
GCCCTTATGCACGCCGCCGAGGATCACCTCGGTCGCCTTGCCGCTTTTCATCGGGTAGAGCTCGCCCGATATGGGAGAGCAGATGCCGTGGCCGAGGCCGCCGAAGGCGCCGCTCGTCGGATCGATGAAGGTGATCGTGCCGATGCCTGCGGCGGTGTCCTTGACCTCGATGCCGAGCCGCGTGCCCTGCTCGGCAGAGTCCGGATGGACGGTGAATGTCTTTTTTTCATTGCCGCGCAGAACGGTCAGCGAGAAGGGCGTGCGCATTTCGCCGAGCCTTTGGCAAAGCGCGGCGGCGCTCTCGATCGGCGTACCGTCTATGGAAAGAATGATGTCTCCCACCGCGAGCATTTTTCCGATCGGGCTCTCGGGGGCGCGGATCGCGGTCACCGTTGCACCGCTTTGGCAGAGCTTCATTCCGAAGGCGTGGCCGCTCGGGCAAAGATACAGCGTGTCGCTCTTCGTTTTCTCCTTGCCTAAAAAGAGATCGAGAAGCCTCGAAGATATCTGCGCCCTCGGGGCGGGCGCTGTCTCGCTCTGTGCCTCTGCATGCAGGGGGCATATCAGCATACACAGGCAGAGAAGCGTAGTCGTTATGCCACGGAGGCGAGAGCTTTTAGATTTATTGTTCATATTCGTTTCCTCGGTTTTTTCGTCCGTGGCGTTTGCCACAATCATAATTTGCACGGAGCACGGGCAGAATATGTGTAACAAAAAATGGTCCGAGAAAAGAAAAAGGCTATCTCAAAATTTTGCTTTGAGATAGCCGAAAAGATTTCATTTTGTAAATCTTTGTTTGAATTCTGTTCCGAAATTCCAGGTATCGCCGTGCGGCGTGACGCCCTCACGGTCCTCGTCCTCGTGAAGCTCGATATCGTTCAATGCGTAGAAGAAGGGGTTTGCGTGCTTCGGCGCGTAGACCGCCTGGAAGAGCGCACTGTAGAAGCGGAAGGTCAAGGTCATGATCGCCTCCGTCTCGGTCTCCTCGTATTCAAGCGTTCCCTTGGATAGCTTGGCGTAGCGAAGCAGGCGGATGCGCTCCTGCTGATCGATCTGTACGTTTTTATCGTATGCGAAGGAAAGATAAAACACCTTGTCGATCCTCTGCCCATAGCCGATGCGCAGCAGCGTTCGCCCGAAAAGATCGTTCAGAAGCAGGCGAACGAAGAAGCAGAGCGCATCCTTGGATACGAAGACGTAGCCGCTGAGCGCCGCGCCCTCTTCAAGCTTAAACGAGCCGCGATAGCGCTCCTCGATATAGGTCAGCACGCCCGCGCGCACCTCGTCGAACATATAGAGCGTGGAGGAGAGATCCAGCGTTTCCTCCGAAAGCAGAGGGATGCGAATGCGCTTTCGTCTCATTGCTTCTCCTCGTCCATACGGATCTCGGCGAGCACGAGGCTCTCGTAAAATGCGGTGAAGCCGGCGCTCTCGGCAAGTGCCTCCTTGACGGCGGCGAGCTTCTTGCCGATCTCGTTTTCCACATAGTAGCTTGCCACTCTCTCGCGGTTTTCTGCGAGGTTGTCCGCATTCTTTTCTGCGCGGTAGAGGATGAAGTGCCCCCGCTCGTCGCCGTAAATGCCCTCGATCGGCGCGGATGTCTCGCCGACCTCCAGAGCAAGCGCCGCATCGGTGATGTGCGCGTAGATCGAGCTGTCAAGACTGTATTTACCGATGATCAGACCGTGCTTGGCGTCCGCCTCGTTTGCCATCGTGTGCCCCAACATATAGGTGCTGACGGCATCTGCCGTCGGGAGAGAGGCGATCGTGTCACGCAGCGCCTGCGCCTTGACGGAGCCCTGTGCCGTAAAGGTCATAAAGATACGGACCGTGCCGTCGTCGTTATAATAATCCGTGATGTCCTCTGCGGTGTAGGTGAGATTTGCATCGTTGTTGGGATTTCCGTACGCATCGGTCGTGCCGCGATAATGCGCGCCGATGGCAGAAACACCGTAGGAATAGCGCAGCATCAGATCCTGCACGGCGTAGTTCATATAATAAAGTGAAAGATTTTCGAGGTACTTCTCATAGCTGCCGAGGCCCGTGATCTGCTGGCCGTCCGCGCCGAAGCCGCCCTCAATGCTGACGGTGATGCTCTCCTCGACCGACTTGTCCACCTTCCTTGCGTAAAGATCGATATCGATCGCCTCGCAGAGCGCGAGCACGCTGTAGATCTCGTAGATCTTGTCGAGCGCGATCTCCTTCGCCTCGGCAAGAAGCGCGTCTGCCTCGCTGCCCTCGAATTTCGTAAGGTCACCGTCCGAAACGGTCTCCTTCGCGCTCAGCAGCAGCATTCGGAAAAGCTCGTAATTCGCCTCGTATTTTTTACCGCCGTACGCCATCGTGATCACGGGGGTGCTTTCACGCTTGGTGCTCTTGACGGGCTTGTATTTTTGACAGCCGACAAAAGCGAAAAGCGCGCAGAAGGCAAGAAAAAGAGAAATGATTCTTTTCATAGTGCATCCTTTATCATAAGTATTAAATTAAGTATATCAAATGATTGTGAAAAAATCAAGAAGATGCGCGCGGTTTTGAAGAAAATTCGCCTTCCTTCAAAAAACAATTGCAATTTAGCGTAAAGTGTGATAGAATAAGAATAATAAATGCTTTTAGGGAGTACGATATGAATCAACAGGAAAAATATGAGGTCTCGCTCGAGAAGGTGATCGCAGAATTCCATCTCGAGACGATCTATCTGCCCGATCTGCCCGAGAACATCAAGGTGACCTGTGCAAGAGTCAATCAGCCGGGGCTTCAGATGGTCGGCTTCTACGATCATTATGAGCAGGCGAGGCTGCAGATCATAGGAAAGGTGGAGAACCTGTTTCTCGCACAGCTGCCCAAAGAGGAGAGGACCCGACGCCTGGAGGATTTCTTCCGCTCCGCGCCTGTCGGCGTGATCGTTACCTCCTCGATCGATCTTCTGCCCGAGACCGTGCAGCTCGCGGAGAAATACCGCGTGCCGCTGCTTCGCACGGCGGTCAGCACCTCGGATTTTATGGCGGCACTGATCTCGTATCTGAACGTGCAGCTCGGTCCCCGTATCACGCGCCACGGCGTTCTCGTCGAGGTCTACGGCGAGGGTGTGCTTCTTCTGGGTGACAGCGGTGTCGGAAAGAGCGAGACCGCGATCGAGCTCGTAAAGCGCGGCCACCGTCTGATCGCAGACGATGCCGTTGAGATCAAGCGCGTTTCGGCAACCACGCTGGTCGGCCGTGCGCCGGATATCATCCGCCATTACGTGGAGCTGCGCGGCATCGGTATCGTTGACGTGCGCCGCCTCTTCGGTATGGGCTCGATCAAGGAGACGGAGAAGATCGATATGGTGATCAATCTTGAGCCATGGCAGCAGGGAAAGATGTACGACCGCTTCGGTCTCGAGGAGCAGACCACGGAGATCCTCGGTATCCATATTCCCACCATCGTGATCCCCGTATGTCCCGGCCGAAATCTTTCGGTCGTGATCGAGGTCGCCGCGATGAACAACCGCCAGAAGCGTATGGGCTATAACACGGCGGAGGAATTTAACAAGAGATTGATGGAATCCATGGGCGTGGATATGTAAATTGGTATAAATCAAAGATTTATTCCTTAACGGAACATAGGTATTTGTAAAAAGAAACGGCATAGCTTTAGCGTAGTGCCCTTAAGGACACTACGCAACTATGATCGCCTGCGGCGAGTTTAGAGTTATGATTGGCTACGCCAAGTTATGATGTGCCTTCGGCACAGTTTCGAGTAACAGAGCGATCATATCATAACGTTTGCGAAGCAAACTCATAACGGTGAGCATAAAAGTTGCGTAGCAACTTTGCGAGCCTTATAACTCATAACTAAAAATAGTTTCTGCGTCCACAGAAGCAGTGCTTCGTATGCCAAAGTTAAGGACTACAAAATAAATTACAAAAGTAACGCAAAGGCACTTATGGCAAGCTGAATTCCATAAGTGCCTTTTTCTATCTTCCGGGAGGTAAATACTATCATTTCTCGCCGAGTGCCGTTTTCTGTAACAAATATTAATCTTCCTCGGGATTGTTAAAATAATCTTTGTCAAAAAATTGGGATAAAGTCATTCCCGCTCCTTCACAAAAACGCTTTATGGTAATAACCTTCGAGCATTTCGTTCTGCCTTTGAGGAGGTCGTAAATTGCTGAAGGTGACATTCCGCCACTCAAAGCAATATCACATATGTTGCTACCGCGTTCCTTACAAATTTCCTCTATCCGCTTGACAATAGCATCATTTAATTTCATAACTATATCCTACCTTTAATTTTGTGGAGTTCCACAATTATTATAGGTAAATATAAAATTATTATCTCGTGGAGTTCCACGATATTGACAAAGTTTTGGTTTGATTGTATAATATACCTATTATATCGTGGTATTCCACGAAAACAAGAGGTGTAATATGACAATTACTTTTGCAGGACACTCATTCATTTCTTCAAACAATAAGGTAAAAGAAATGGTAAAAGAGCAAATACGAAATAATATTATTGATGTCAAGCTTGTTACTTGCTATCTTGGTGGATACGGAGATTTCGACGAAATTTGTGCTCGTGCGTGCAGAGAATTGAAGCAGGAATATGACGATATTGAGGTTGTTTATGTTACACCTTACATTAGCTTGTCAGAGCAAGCAAAAATTAAAGAAATGCAGAGCTACGGTTTATGCGATACGTCAATATATCCTCCTATTGAGAACGTGCCGCTAAGATTTGCAATATCAAAGAGAAACGAATGGATGATGACAAACGCAGACCTAATAATAGCATATGTAAATCGCAGCTACGGTGGTGCATATAAATCACTACAAGTGGCAAAACGAAAAAAAGAAAATAATAAACATTTATGACCTTCTTTAATAAAAAGGCATTTATAAGGTGGATTGTATTTTATCTTAGATAACTCAATCTTAGTATATACAATTCTTGCAATTATACGTGGATTGATGATTGTTGTCTTTAATTAAGTCAGTCATTGCAAAGAAAAGAGGACGAGGAGTTTTTATAACTCTTCGTCCTTTTCCTGTCGGTAGGTAACGTATTCTATTGAATTTCAAAAACTGTCCTTAAGAGTACGTCCCTTTTGCTTTGCCGTTTCTTTTTTTGCATATCGGAGAAGGGAGACGCATAGTCTTATATAAAAAAGGAGGCCGTTATGGAAGCAACGTATCAAAGGGAGCTTGGCCCCTCTGCCAAGACGATCGAAACGCACGGGGAGTACCGCCTGCCCGATTATGCGGGAGATATCAAAAAAATGCTGTCAAGCAGGGCACGCATCCTGCCGACGGGGAAGTTCTTTGCAGATGAGACGGTGGAGTTCGGAGGCAGCGTGTATTATGACTTCTGGTATCTTGATGCCGAAAATAAGCTGACGCACGAGTCCTTTGGCTCGGATTATTCCTTCTCCTGCCCGCGCGGGAGCGCTGCGGATGGCGGGATCGACGTTGTGCTCACCCAGCTCTCGCTTCGCCCCTCCGGGCCGAGGCGCGTCAGCGCAAAAGCGACACTTGAGGGAAGGATCACCCTGCGCGAGAACTGTCCCTTGCACTTTTCCTGCGAGGAGGAGGCGCGCGTATATAAAAAGGAACGCGAGATCACGGTCGGTACGCGCATCTTTTCTCCGCCTATGGAGCGGGAGTATGCCGAGACTATCCCTGTACCCGCCGCGCTCGGCGATCAGGATGCGGAGGTCATTTTCAGCGAGGCGCAGCCGATGATCGAGCGCTGCGAGGCACAACAGGGCGGTGTCAGATGCTCGGGAAGCATCGTTTGCGCCGCGGTGCTCGTCTCGAAGGGGCTTGCACCGGTGCGCATCTGCGAGCGCTTTCCCTTTGAGGAGACGGTCGCCTGCGAGGATGCCGTACAAGGGTCCCTTGCAAGCGCCGATATGCATCTCACCTCGCTCACGGTACAGCTGCACACGGACGGCGAGCCGCGCGTGACCTTCTCTATGATCTGCGAGCTCTCTGCCGTATGTGAAAAAAACAGTACCCTCTCTGTCGTGGAGGATGCCTTTGTCGGCGGCTGCGATTCGCGTCTTGCATGCGAGTGCATTGCCTTTGATACCTTTCTTGGGCGCGAGACCTTCCGTCACGAGATGGAGGTGCGGATCCCGCTCTGCGAGGATGGGGAGACGGCGGCAGACGGCGTTTTTTATACCGGAGTCGCTCTGAAGAATCCGACTCTCTCTGCAGGCACGTTTTCCGCCGAAGCCGAGGTGACCGCGCTTGTGTACGCCCTCGGCGAGGAGGGGAGGATCACCTACGGCGTGAAAGCCGGCACGGCGCCGATCTCGTTTGCGTTGCCGCAGGGGGCCGCGCCCGACGGCTGCGAGGCAACGCTTTCCGCTCCCACACTTTTTGCGGATGCGGCGCTTTGCGACGAGGGGCTTTCGGTCGCGCTCTCCTTGCAGCTGACTGTCAGCTACGTGCAAAAGCAGGAGGTATCGGTTGCGAAGGGAATATGTGCTTGCCCGCGGGATGATGCGGAGAGGATACCGTATTTTGCTCTCCATTATCCCACGGAGGGGGAAAGTCCATGGTCTGTCGCAAAGCACTATGCCGTTTCGCCCGATGCACTCGCTCTCTCGGCGAGAACGGATGCGGAAAGCGGCACGGTGACGCTTCCGTCCCCGATCCTTATTGACTGCCGATGAAATAAAATTCTTATAACGAAAAGCGGAATATGCAAATAATTATTTGCATATTCCGCTTTTTTATTCTTGTTCAAGCCAATTTTGACCGCTTGTAACGTCTACGGTAAGGGGTACGGATATGGAGGCGGCGGCCTCCATTTCCTCGCGCAGGATCGCCTTGACCCTCTCGCAGTCGCTTGCCCTTGTCTCGACAAGGAGCTCGTCGTGCACCTGCATCACGAGCGTGGCATCCACGTCCTCGGCGGCGAGTCGGTTATATACGCGGATCATCGCGCACTTCATAATATCCGCCGCCGCACCCTGGATCGGTGCATTCATCGCGATGCGCTTGCCGAAGGCGCGCATCATACCGTTGGCGGCGTTCAGCTCGGGGATATATCTGCGCCTGCCCATCGGCGTTTCGGTATAGCCGTCTGCCTTTGCCTTCTCGACGACCTCTTCGAGATAGCGGTCCACGGAGGGGTAGTTATACATATAGTTTTTGATGTACCGATTTGCCTCGGGCACGCTCGTGCCGATGTCCTTGGAAAGCGAGAAGCCGCTGATGCCGTATACGATGCCGAAGTTCACCGCCTTGGCCTTCTTACGCATCTCGTCGGAGACCTCGTCCTCGGGCACGCCGAAGACGGCGGCGGCTGTTTTTCTGTGAATGTCCTCGCCGCTCTTGAATGCCTCGATCATATGATAGTCGTCGGCAATGTGCGCGAGCAGACGAAGCTCGATCTGCGAGTAATCGGCATCCACGAGGGTGTAGCCCTCGCGCGCGATGAAATATTTGCGCATCTGCCGTCCCATCTTGGTGCGGATCGGGATATTCTGCAGGTTCGGCTCGGTGCTGGAGAGGCGCCCCGTGGCAGTCAGAGCCTGCTTGAAGTCGGTATGCACGCGGTGATTCTCATCTGCGGCACGGACAAGCGCATCGGTGTAGGTGCTGCGCAGCTTCGTCACCTGTCTGTATTCAAGAATATCGTCGATGATCGGCGAAAGATGGCGGATCTCCTCCAGGGTCTGCGCGTCGGTGGAATAACCGCTTTTGGTTTTTTTCTTGGTATATTCCAGCCCCATCTTAACGAAAAGCACCTCTCCGAGCTGCTTTGGGGAGTTGATATTGAACACCTCGCCCGCCTGCATATAGATGCGGCTCGCCAGCTCCTCGGAGAGCGCAAGAAGCGCCTCGCCGAATTCGTTCATTCCGTCAATATCGATCATAAGGCCCGCCTTTTCCATCGAGGCAAGCACGGGCAAAAGCGGGATCTCAAGCTCGGTAAGGATCCTTTCTCCTCCGCATTCCTTTACTCTTTCGGAGAGCACGCTCTCGAGCCGCAAAAGATGCAGAGGGGAGAGAGTCGCATCGCTTGCGCTCTCGCCGAGAAACATGGAGACCATCGAGGCGAGTGTGCCCGTGCCGCTGCCCGGGTTCAGCACGTAGGTGTAGAGCGTAAGGTCGAGCAGCCGCACCGCAGGGGTGATCCCCAGGCGGTCAAGACGGTGCCAGAGCTCCTTTCCCTCGATGCAAACGAGGTCGCCCTCTCGGGTAAAGAAGGGGGCAAGCGCGGCAAGCTCACCCTTGTAAAGCAGAGCGTCACCGCCGTCCGAGATCAGCACGTCCTCTCCCTTGAAAAGGATGGCGCAGCGCCCCGAAAGGGCGTTGATGCGCGCGGCGTCCGCCGGCGCGAGGGCAAGGGGTGCCGCCTCTGTTATTTCACGGGTATCGGACGAAATATCCTCTCTGTCCAGATGGAATCTTGTGATGAAGCTTTGCAGCTCGAGCTCGTTGAATTTGTCTCGAAGAGCGGCTTTTTGTAAACCTTTATATGCAATATCATCGATTTTTAAGCCGAGCGGCACGTTTGTGTCAATGGTTGCGAGTGTTTTTGAAAGGTACGCATCCTCTTTTTTATCGAGAAGCTTTTGACGCACACCGGGCTTGATGCGCGTGTCCTCGATGCTCGCGTAGATGCCGTCCAGCGACCCAAAGGCGGCAACGAGCGCCTGCGCGGTCTTTTCACCCACGCCGGCAACGCCGGGGATATTATCCGAGCTGTCACCCATCAATCCCTTCATATCGATAAGGCTCTGCGGGGCGACGCCGTATTTTTCGCGGAAGGCGGCCTCGTCCATCGGCACCGTGTCGCTGTTGGTCGCGAGAAGCACCGTCACGCGGTCGTCGATCAGCTGCAGAAGATCGCGGTCGCCCGAGAAAACGTAGCTATGCGCATCCTCGAGCGTATGTGCCATTTTTGCGACCGTGCCCTGAATATCGTCCGCCTCGTAGCCCTCCAGCTCGAGCACGTGCAGACCCATGGCACGAAGCACCTCCTTCGCGTCGGGGAACTGCGAGCAGAGCTCGGGCGGCGTGGGGTGCCTGCCCGCCTTATAGGCGTCATACATCTTGTGACGGAAGGTGGGTGCCTTCAGATCGAAGGCGACCGCGGCATAATCGGGCTCGATCGCGGTGAGCTGGCGATGCACCATATTCACAAGGCCGAAGATGGCGTTCGTGTGCTTGCCTGCCTTTGTGGTCAGCGGTCGGATGCCGTAGAAGGCGCGGTTCAGAATGCTGTTGCCGTCAATTACCAGAATTTTCTTCATTGTTATCCTCCTGCGCGCGCGAGGGCTCGTCCTCGGATGTGCTTTCCGTCTCGGCGACCGTCTCTTCATCTTTCTCGGTCATATCTCCGTCCTCCTCCGCTGCGGGCGTGGGCTGCGGCTCGAAGGGGAGCGGCCCGTGAGAGGCAACCTGCTCGCGCAGGGCCCTCGCGTCCTCAAATAGCGCCTGCATCAGGGGCGTGGCGCTCTCGCTCTGCCAAAGCAAGGAAAGCACGGTGCGGCAGAGGATGTAAGCGAAGAGGAAGAGGGTAACGAAGCTTTCATTTGCACTGTTGCTGATCACCCGACCCTCGGCGGCGTATACGAGCAGCGAGGGGATCGCGCTGTAGGAGCAGAGAAGAGAGGCCGAGAAGCCGAGCGCCGTGTAGAGAGGAAAGCTCTCGCGCCCGAGCGAGATGCGTGTCTCCGCAAGAAAGAAAAGCGAAGCGAAAACGTACGCCACCTGGTCGCAGATCTTGGTTTGCGCGTTGATGGGAAGCGATTTGTCAAAATAGAGATATCCTGCGTAGAGGATGAGAAACAGAGTCAGCGCCATGCCGAAGGCGGCGCGCAGATCGGAGAGCTTCGTTTCATGAAGCACGGTGAAGAGAAAATAGAATGCACCGAAAACGGCGAGCAGCGCAAGTGCCTTCAGGGCAAGGCTGCCGAGCGGTGCCGCCGCCTTCCTCACGAAGAGCGAGGCGCCAAGCAACACGAGGCAGAGCGCCAGCGGCGCGCCGGGAATGTAGGTAAGGGGCCCTGAAAAGTCGGCTCTCTTTTTTTCGTCCCTTCGGTGCAGGAGTGCGTAGCAGAGAAGCAACAGCACGCCGCCAAGGGTAAGATACCCGGAAATAGGGAAGAGCACCGAGCTGTAATATCCGTATTCGTTCAGAGAGGTGAAGGATGCGACCGTGCGCAGCGTGACCGCCGCGACCGTGATAAGGGCGTAGAGATAGAGATAAGGCGTTTGCTTTCTCCGGCTATGTTCCATAGGACCTCGTTTCCGAAAAAGACTGCGTTTTGCAGTTTCCTTCATTTTAATATTATATAGAAATAAAGTGCAACGCCTATATTTTACACCAAAAATATGAACAAAGTGTATACAAACGCAGATTTGCGGCTATATTTTTTGCGAAAATCGAAAAAATCTTTCCTTCTCGCTCTGCGCTTGCGGGCATAAAGCCCCCGAAAAAGGGCGAAAATTCGATTTTTCTCCGAAAAACTGTGCATAACGCACAAAAAAGTTCGTAACATTCGTGCAAAATTTCTACGGAAGAAAAAGGCAAATTCTCGAAAAGGTATTGACAATTCACGCGTTTTAATGTATAATAGTGAGGCTTGATATGCGATGAAGCGGGAGGTTGCCGTCAAAAAGACGGGGAATTTCCGTGGAGTATGTCCGTATTTCAATCGGGCGAGACAAGAGAGGCTTGTTTTAAGTCGCTGTTTTCACGGGTCGGTTCGAGAGCGTCTGCGGTATGCTTTCAGAACTGATTTTGTTGGGGTGTAAATGATACGCCCGGAGCAGTGTAAACCTCTTCGCCCTTCTTAAAACGGTGCAAAGCAATACGTAAAAAGGAGGACAATCCAAATGGCAAAGGGAAAGATCAGAGTGAGACTCAAGAGCTATGACTCCACCATCATTGATGCCGCAGCACAGAAGGTAGTGGAAGTAGCAAAGAGAAATGGAAGCCGCGTCAGCGGTCCGATTCCGCTTCCTACCGACAAGGAGATCGTAACGATCCTTCGTGCGGTTCACAAGTACAAGGACAGCCGTGAGCAGTTTGAAATGCGCACGCACAAGAGA
>JAGBBQ010000056.1 GCA_017938425.1 Clostridia bacterium
AAACGAGATCACACTTCGCCTTTATACCACCCTCTTCAATATCATCGGCCCGTTTCACCGTCCGCTCGGCAACGTTGGCAACACCTTCGGCGGCGGTTATAAAAACCCCGATGCCGCCTGGCTCTCCGTGAACACCGATATCCCCGATTGGCAGATGCATATGGAGGATTTCTACCCCACGTGGACGGACAGGTACAACCTCACGCCCCTCGGCATCGCAGAGGCCGCGCTTCTTTTCCCCGAGGAGAAAACGTGTGCGCATGATTGACAACGAAATGTGAAGGTGATATAATCAAATCATCTATATTTTTTCCGAGGAATAAAAAATGCCTTTCGAAATTATTGATTTTCACACGCATCCCTTTTCGGATGATGAGACGAATATCTGCATCTACCAAAGCCACTGCCGCCTGAAGGCGGACGGCATCAGGGATGAGCTGCACGCGCTCGGCATCTCGCGGATCGCAGGCTCCGTGATCCAAACGAAAAAGAGCGGCATAGAGAGCGATTGGCAAAGGCTTTCGCGATGGAACGAGGATGCACTGCGCCTGCGCGAGCGTCTGGGGGATTTTTATATCCCCGGCTTTCACGTGCATCCGGGCTTTGTCGAGGCGTCCATCAGAGAGATCCACCGAATGAAGCGCGAGGGCGTGCGCCTGATCGGCGAGCTCGTTCCCTACCTCTCGGGCTGGAGCGACCTGCTTTGCGAGGGCTTCGATGCGATTCTTGACGAGGCAGAGCGCTGCGGTATGGTGCTATCCCTGCATACGGATGCAAACGCCGAGGCGATGGACGAAATGGTGCGCCGCCATAGGGGGCTTACGGTCGTTGCCGCGCATCCGGGCGAGCGCCCGTCGTTCCTTTCCCATCTTGCACGCGCGCGCATCAGCGAAAACTATTATCTGGATCTCTCGGGCACGGGGCTTTTCCGCCACGGAACGCTTCTGACCGCCGTGAAGGAAATGGGCGCAAACCGCGTTCTCTTCGGCACGGATTATCCCATCTGCGCCCCTGCGGCGTACGTCGGCGGCGTGAAGGACGATCCCTTCCTCACGGACGAGGAGAAGGCACTCGTTTTCGCAGGCAATGCAAAGCGCCTGCTCGCGCTTTAAGGAAAACAGAAGAAAAACGCGCGCTCCGTTCTTTTTATCGGAAACAGCTACACCTACTATAACGATATGCCCACCGCGATCCCTACGGAATATAAATAACAAAAAGCTCGGTACACTTTTACGAGATACCCGCGTCTGATTATGATAGTTTAAAGGCGGCAATCGCAGTTTGCGATCGCCGCCTTTTTTGTTTCGCGCCAACAATATATAAATATTATCATCTGCCATGTCGAGAACATTGATTGCAGACTCCGAGATTGATTTGATTTATACCTCCGTATGTTCCAAACTCAGCCTCTGGTTTTATTTCACCACACAACTTACACTTTATCCACCTTCTACCCAATGAATCGCGGATCTGATGCTCTTGCTGGGTGAATTTATCCTTAACTTCATTATAGCCATAAACATACTGCATCTCATCGATTTGTTTTTGCCGTGCTCGCGCAAGTTCAAACTCTTTTTCTCGTTCTTTTCTTAATTCCTCTTGCCTGAGCAGATTCTGCTCTTGTAATATGCGTTCCTGCTCGACACGCCTACGCATATTCTCGATTCGTCTTTGTTCTTGTGCTTCATAAGAACGTCTGCGTTTATCCTCTTCTTCCTTTTCTCTAATCAATTTTTGCTCCGGAAAAAGTTGATCTATAAAGGTACTTTCTCTTCCCTTTATGGCAAATAGACTCAATTTGTTTTTAGCTCGCGTGATTCCAACATAGAACAGTCGGCGTTCTTCTTGTTCACCATCGGCGTTGTCTTTAGATCTACTAAAGATATTTGGTCTCGATGATGGGAAACGCCCATCGTACACATCGACCATATAAACGCTGTCATATTCTAAACCTTTACTCGAATGAATAGTGGAAAGAATTACTGCATTGTTTGCTTTGGAACAAAACCCCTTTTGAATCAGTCTTTCCAACTCCACGAGTCTATCCAAGAATCTTTGAATGTCCGGTTCTTGCTTGGCGAGTATTGACAGAATTTCAATTTTACCACCATCAAGATGATTCTTTCTCAAATAATCCTCATAGCCGCTATTCAATAAAACAGAAATAGCATCCGAGGCTTTAGATTTGCCCACTCTGGACATGACACTCCTGAAATCTTCAGCTCTATCTCTTTGTCTTTCCTTGAGATATTGCATCTGGCCTTCCACAGCATCGTAAACAGATATGCGTTTATATTTGCAATCCTTAATAGCATAATCCTTCTGTTGGTTCTTCAAATATATAATGCCCTTATTACATATTTGAGAAAATGAATTTGTGTCGTTCTCATTCAATGCAAGAGAAAGATATGCTACAATATCCTTTACTACACGATTACCGAAAAAGTTCATTTCGGGCTTTCTCAATCTGAAAGGAACACCATTCCTCAAGAATAGGTCAATAAGAACAACGGAGCTTTCATTATCACGATATAGAAATGCAGTTTCCCTATCCGCAGTCTTTGCTATTTCAAGCAGACGCATATATTGCATTTCTCTGGAATCTACTTGCTCTAAAGAAACAGCTTCGCCGTCACCACGCTCGGCAGTCATGTTCTTCTCATATCGTCCCTTGTTTTGAGAAATAAATGATTGCGCCTTTTCAACAATTTGGGTTGTAGACCTGTAATTGCGTTCCATACGCAAGATGTACGGATTCAGATAATCATATCTAAAATTCAACAAGGCTTTAGGGTAAGCCGCCCTGAAACCGTAAATGCTTTGATCCTCATCACCAACCATAAAAAGATTGTTACCCTGGGCAAGAAGCTTAATAATTTCATGCTGGATCTTTGATGTGTCCTGGGCTTCATCTACGCAAATGTACTTGTACCGCGCTCTTAGTGCAGAGATGATTTCACCATCCTTTTGCAATATCCAAAGGGCAAATACCATTTGGTCGTCAAAATCCATCTGGTAATTATCTTTCAGTGACTTCTGATAAGATTCAAACATTGCATTTAAATGCGGATATTCCGACTCGATCTCACATATTTGCTCATCCGTAAGCATCATATTTTTGATATATGTGATAGCAGAAGAAAGCTCAAGAATATCATTTTCCGCCGCATACTCATCATTATGCTGCTTGAATACCTCCCCAAGCAAACGACGTCTTTCGTCATCTTGAATCAATTTTCTTTGCGGTCTATTGGTTTTACGGCAATAATCCGAATACACCTTAAGAGCCAAGCTATTTATGGTGCGGAAATCAATTTGCTTTCCATATTGCTCACCGAATTGAGCTGAAAATCTGTTCTCCATTTCCTCTGTTGCGGCAGTATTATATGTAATAGCAAGAATGCTTTGCGGTGGAATGTTTTTGTTAATCACCATATGTCCCAAGCGCTCTACTAACACCGTAGTTTTTCCCGAACCGGGAACTGCCAACAACAAATTCGAGCCCTCAACCGCAAGTAATGCACGCTCTTGTTGCTTATTTAGACAGATATCATACTTCTTCTTGAATGCACAATATTGCTCGTTATTCTCGATGTCTTCCCTGCACGGAGGTAAGCAATGCCCGTCTTTTAAGCCAACATAAGTTAGAAAATCGTCTTTGTCAATGAACTTAGATGTGTAAAAACATTCAAAACCATTTGCAGACACATCGGTAACTCTCACAATGCCTACATTGGGTTCTGATTTTAACTGAAAGAATAAATCTATACAACCACTTTGAATATCGTAATTATTAAAAGCCTTTTTAGGATTGCGCCAATGGAACTCTAAACAGTCGTCTTTTTCTTTGTAAAACAGTTGATCTTCTAATAGATCAGATAAATCAAACAGCCATATAACTTTGTTTCCTAAATTGAAATAGAAATTGTTTCTATCGTCGAAAGCCTTCACAGGCATAATGCTGTGTTGAAACTCGATAACCGTACGGTCAATCATAACATCGGCGCGATGTTTAGTATCGCCCAATGACAATTTCACTTCCTGATTCTCTTTAGGAAACAATGATTGCCATTCATTGTGCCACGGAGATATATCATAGCTATGACTGCGTTCCCAGGTATCAGAACACAGATGGTTTTGCTTATGAGCAAAATGATACTGTCGAATTTCTCCCTTTTTGGTAGTCAGAGGTGCGCCGCAAGAGGGACAATAATATTCTTGATTGCTATGTGTTTCGTCAATATGTACTCGATTGTCATTATAATCCACTGCAAATAGCATCTATCTATGCCTCCGTTTCAATCTTTTAATTCCATTATTCCGCACTTTGACCCAGTTAAAAACTATTAACTTTCCTTCACAATAATAATTACATTATTGCGTTTGTTTTCAAGCACTCATATGTTTCTTAGATCTATGAGAGTGGATAAATGCGTGATTCTTTCATAAAACTGCTATTGCTTATTATACCATAGTTTTCATCCTTTTTCAACCGCATTATACGAACACAGCAACTACTTCTCCGCCGCCGTATTCTTTACTCAATACTCTCACTTCATAGAAGAATAAAAAAGCCCTCGATCCATCACGGATCGAGGGCTTTTTTCAGCCGATCTTCTTGCCGTCCGAGAACGCGCGGCCGACGGCCTCGCCGAGACGGAGATAGGTATGCGACACGGGCTCGTAGACGATGGGATCGAGCTTCTTTACGTCGATCCTTCCGTCCGTGAGAACGCTCTCCTCCGCCGAGACGTTCACGATCTCGCCGACGAGGCGGCAGCTCTCTCTGTCATAGGACTTCACCCTGCACTCGAGTGCAAAGGGAAGCTCGGCGAAAAGCGGCGCGTTAACGCTTTCCGAGGGGACGGCGGTCCATCCGCATTTTTTTATCTTATCCTTTTCCTTTGTGCCGCTGACGATGCCAACGTAATCGGCGGCTGCCACGGTCGCGGCGGTTGCAACGCTCACGGTGAAGGCGCCGCTCTGCAGAAGGTTTTCCGTTGTCTTATGGTCCTCGCTGATGCAGACGGAGATCTCCGCCTCCTCGCTGATGCCGCCCCACGCGGCGTTCATCGCATTCGGTGTTCCGTCCTCTGCGTAGGTGCCGAGGATCAGGACGGGCATCGGGTACAGCCAGGGCTTTGCTCCAAAGCTTTTTCTCATTTTCCTTCTCCCTTTTCTTCATTTATATAGGTAACGAGCTCGGAGAGCGCGCGGCGCTTCTTCTCGCGCAGAGGATCTCCCTCCTTCGCATAACCGAGCGTGATGACGAGCCTTGCCGTGCCGCCGAGACCGCAGATGCTCTTCAGATCCTTATCCGAAAGCCAGCCGAGGATGCAGGTGGAAAGCCCCTGCGCGGTCGCCTCTGCGGTGATATAGGCGGCGAGGATGCCGATATCCATCGAGCGGTAATCGTTCTTTTTGACCTTCGCGCCGAGCGCCGCCGAGGCAACGTAGGGCTCCTCGGAGATCACGAGCAGGACGGGTGCGTCGCTTGCAAATTTATTCATCCCCATTCCCTGCACCGCCTTCGCTACGGGGGCAAGCGCCGCACCGCGGCAGACGGTGATATGGTAGGGCTGGCCGTTGCAGGCCGAGGGCGCGAGCCGCGCGCTCTTTAGCACCGCGGCGAGCTTCTCCTCCTCCACGGCGCGGTTCTTATCGTAGGCACGGCAGGACTGCCGCGCGTTTGCGATCTCGAAAAAATTCATTCTTTCCTCTCCTTATTTTTTTACGCAGTAAAGCATATTGTCGATGACGGTATAGGTGAGCCTGTCCTGCTCCGAAAGATAGGTGATATAGGAGCGCAGGGTGCTTCCGATCAGAAGATACTGCTCGAGGCTCATCCGCAGGCCGTAGCGTTCAAAGATCCTCGAAAGCAGCGCCTCGGGGGTGATCGGCGCAGCCGCCTCCTCCAGTATCGCCTCGGCCAGCGCCTCGGTGCTTTCGATATTCTTCCTTGCCAAGGGCGCAATATCCGCGGTCATATCCGAATGCGCGGGCACGTACTGCGCCCCCCGCATCGAGACGATCCTCTCCAGCGTTTCGAGATATTTGCCGACGTCGTAGACGTAGGGGATGCCGTATTTCTCCAGCGTTTTTTCGCTTGCGAGCGCATCGGCAAGATACACTGCGCCGTCCTCGGTCACAAAGCCGTACTGATCCTCGGTATGTCCCGGCAGGGGCAGGACCGAGAGCCCCTCGGGCAGGATCTCTGCCGTGATCGGCTCTGCCGCGCAGGGCTCGGCAAAAAGAAAGCCGCGCGAAAGCTCCTTCGGAGGCTTGCCGCCGTAAAGAATGGCGTTCTCTCTCGGCGGATGGGTGACGGCACCGACCTCACCGCGCGGCGCGTAGATCTTACAGCCCGTGCGGCTTTGGATATGATAGCAGCCGCCGATATGATCGCAGTGCGCGTGGGTGACGAGGATCATCCCGATATGCCAGCCGTTCTCCTCGGCAATGCGCAGCACCTTGCTTGCCGCGCCGCGGTTGTTCCCGCTGTCGATCAGCGCGATCTCACTCTCCGAGATCTTATAGATACCGATCTTGGCGGGGCAGTCCACGAAATAAAAGCGGTCCGTGACCTTGATAAGCTCGTACATAATCTCTCCTTCGGTTTAAAAGAATGCCCCGTGGTGGGGGCGCGCGCCCGCGCACCCCACACAGCGAGGCATAGGATATCGGATATTTTTATTCGGTGCGAAGCGCCACCACGGGATCCTTCTTTGCCGCCGAGCGCGCGGGGAATACGCCGGATACCAGCGTCAGGAATACGCTCAAAGCGATCATGATGCCCGCATCGCGCAGAGGCAGAGCCGCGATTGCGGGGATATTCGCGACCTTCGCGAGGATCAGATTGATGATCGCGGAGAGCCCGTAGGTCACGCCGACGCCGAACAGACCCGAGAGCAGACCGATAATAACGGTCTCTGCCGTGAAGAGGCGGGAAACGTCCTTCTTGCGGCCGCCGATGGAGCGGATAACGCCGATCTCCTTGATCCTCTCCACCACCGAAACGTAGGTGATGATTCCGATCATAACCGTGGAGACCACGAGCGAAATGGAGGTGAAGGCGATCAACGCGTAGGAAATGATGTCGATCATCGTATTGATCATCGCGATCACGAGTGCAAGCGTATCCGTATAGGTGACGTCGCTTCTGTCCGTGCTCGCAAGCACCTTACCGTCCACGGTGATATCTCCCTCGCCGTTCCAGGCGTCGAGATAGGCGTTGACCTGATCCTTGGTCTCAAAGTTGTTCGGGTAGATCGCAACGGAATTAGCAAGACCGTTGCCGCCGAGATTGCGCAGCGAGAGAACGTAAAGCGACTGGATGCCGCTTCCCATACCGCCCATGCCGCCCATACCGCCGCCGGCACCTGCACCGCCCGAGGAGCCGCCCATGCCGCTCATTCCGCCCATCAACAGGGCGGCGGATGCATCCTGACCGACGAATACCGTATCGGTGTAGGAGGTGCCCTCGTAGGTAAAGGTGAGATCGTAATAAATACCGGTCTTCATTGCGCCGAGCGTCATCGACTGGAAGGCCTCGCTATCGCTCTCGCGCAGATGCGTAGAGATCGCGCTGTCCATATTCTTTTCAAGGATATGATCGGTCAGCGCCTCGGTGTAGTAGATGCCCGAGGTCATACAGCCGTAGGAGATGGTCTCCTTGGGCTGCAGGATGCCGACGACCTTCAGCTCAAGCGCATCGGGATCCTCCGCGTCCTTTGCGAAGGCATCGTAGGTGAAGGGCGAGAGCGCCGCCGTCATCGGATTTTCGTTCTTTAAAAAGATCGCATCGTTTGCGTGCCACGTGAAGGTCTTGCCGAGAAGCTCCTCGTAGGTGAAGTATTCCTTGCGGTTCGCCGCATCGTAGGACTCGCTCTCGGTCGCCTCGTGCACGATGTTGATGAACTGTGCCTGCGAATAGTAGCCGAGCCTTGCAAGCAGCAGGTCGGATACTCGGCGGTCGGAATCCAGAACGAGCATGATCTCGCCCGCACCCGTTGCCACCTTACCTGCCAGCACGTCGTACTGATCGCCGATATAGCTCTCGTTGGAGGGCGCCTGCTTGAAGGAGGGGATCAGCATCGAGACGAAGGATGCGTACTCGCTGAACTCGGTCTTGTTCAGCACCGAGGTATAGAGCGCGGTCAGCGCGCTGACGGAGAGCTTCTTCGACTGCCCGTCCTCCGCGAGAAATTCGGTATAGATATTGTTGGAAAGATCGATATCGTAGCCGAGGATCATATCCGCATAATAGGACGCGGGCATCGAGGTCACGTACTTGATATACGTCTCGGTGATCTCGTTTTTCAGAATGACCGCATCGGTCGCATCCTGCATCTTTGCCACGTATTCAAGCATCGAGTTGATAAAGACCTTGCCGTCCTCCTGCTTGATCTCGTCAAAATCTATCGAGGACATCAGATCGCTCATCGCCTCAAAGTCATACGCGGTCTCGGAAATACGGATCGGGTTACCCGAGAGCATATCGTCCTGCATCGAGGCGATATACCCCTTGATGCCCGCGGAGAGCGCAAGCACCAGCGCGATGCCGATGATGCCGATCGAGCCGGCAACGCCGACCATCGCGGTCCTTCCTTTTTTCGAGATCAGGTTCTTCGCGGAGAGACGGAAGGCGGTGAAGATCGACATCTTCGCCTTCTCCTTGCCGCCGCGGCGGCGCTTCTTGCGGTCAAATCTGCGGTAAAGCGAGGACTCCATACGGTCGCCCGCCTCGGAGAAGGGGTTGGTATCCTCGGTCACTCTTCCGTCCAGCAGGCGGATGATACGCGTGGAATACTCCTCGGCAAGCTCGGGGTTATGCGTGACCATAATAACGAGACGCTCCTTGGAGATCTCGCGGATGAGGTCCATGATCTGCACGCTCGTCTGCGTATCGAGAGCACCCGTCGGCTCGTCGGCAAGAAGGATCTCGGGATCGTTCACGAGCGCGCGCGCGATCGCAACGCGCTGGCACTGGCCGCCCGAAAGCTGGTTGGGGCGCTGATAATACTTTCCCTTCAGACCCACGCGGTCGAGCGCCTCCTTGGCGCGGATGCGCCGCTGGTCGCGCGAGATGCCCGCGATCGTCAGCGCAAGCTCCACGTTCTCCAGCACCGTCTGGTGCGGAATGAGGTTATAGCTCTGGAAGATAAAGCCGACGCGGTGGTTGCGGTAAACGTCCCAGTCGCGATCGCGGAAGCCCTTGGTGCTTCGGCCGCTGATCGAAAGATCGCCCGAGGTATAGTGATCGAGACCGCCGATGATGTTCAGAAGGGTCGTTTTTCCGCAGCCCGACGGGCCGAGGATCGAAACGAACTCACTTTTGCGGAAGCAGAGACTGACGTCCTTCAGCGCCTCCACACGCTCCGACGCTGTCTCGTATACCTTTGTAATGTTCTTGAGTTTCAGCATTCTTTTTTTCCTTTAATACAGTTTTATGATGATATTATAAAATATGATTATAAATACATTTCGTGGAAGATAAAAACTTTTTATAAATATTTTTTAGCAATGTAAAAACGGCATATATGCAATGTGACGAAAAAACGGATACCGTGCCGATTTCCGCCGCCTCCGGCCGCCGCGCGCACCCTCTCTCCGCCTGGATCCGCAAGCGGCTGCCGCGCCGCGCGCCCCCAACGCGAATGGGGCGCCGCCTTCACCATATTTCGCGGCAGAATCCGCCCCTCGGTGCCCCATTCTCGCCATTCGACGGAAAATGACGGTTTTTTTTGTTCAAAACGCCAAAAACACAATATATAGCGATTTGCTATTGACAAGCACACAAGATATGGTGTATAATACTCTTGCACACTTATGTGGGACACGGATAAAAAAGGTACGGCTTTCCGTGCTTTTTTTAACCTCGGCAGGCGGATTTTTCCTTGCCGCATATAGAAAACGGAAGTGGTGAAAGACCTCGATCTTTCGCCCTTTTTTCGCCTATAACAGAAAAAAAGCCCACAGAAAAATTTAAGGAAAGGACAGTAAACAATGAAACTTATCAAGAGAAACGGCTCCGAGGCCATTTTTACGAGATCCAAGATCGCCGCCGCCATTGCCAAGGCAAACGATGCGGTTGAAGAATACGAGAGAATCACCGACTCCGAGATCGACGCCATTGCCCTGCGCGTGGAGGAGCAGTGCGCAAAGCTGCATCGCTCCGTGAGCGTCGAGGAGGTGCAGGACCTGGTCGAGACCGAGCTGATGGCGAAGAACGCCTTCGTGCTTGCCAAGGCCTATATCACCTACCGCTATAAGCGCGCGCTCGTCCGCCGTGCCAACACCACCGACGAGAAGATCCTCTCGCTCATCGAGTGCAACAACGAGGAGGTCAAGCAGGAGAACGCGAACAAGAACCCCACCGTCAACTCCGTGCAGAGAGACTATATGGCAGGCGAGGTGTCCAAGGACATCACGCGCCGCCTTCTTCTTCCCGAGGACGTTGTGAAGGCGCACGAGGAGGGTCTGATCCACTTCCACGACAGCGATTATTTCGCGCAGCATATGCACAACTGCGACCTCGTGAATCTGGAGGATATGCTCCAGAACGGCACCGTTATCAGCGGCACGATGATCGAGAAGCCCCACAGCTTCTCCACCGCCTGCAACATTGCGACCCAGATCATCGCCCAGGTCGCCTCCAACCAGTACGGCGGCCAGTCCATCAGCCTGACCCACCTTGCTCCCTTCGTGCAGATCAGCCGCGAGAAGCTGACCGCGCAGGTGAGAGACGAGCTCGGCCGCGCCGGCGTGACCGACGAAAAGCTGATCGCCACCATCGCGGAGGAGAGACTGCGCGACGAGGTGCGCAAGGGCGTGCAGTGCATCCAGTACCAGGTCGTCACCCTTCTGACCACGAACGGACAGGCTCCCTTCATTACAGTATTTATGTACCTCGGCGAGGCGAAGAACGAGCAGGAAAAGGCCGATCTCGCCATGATCATCGAGGAGACGCTCATCCAGCGCTATCGCGGTGTGAAGAACGAGGCAGGCGTTTGGATCACCCCCGCCTTCCCCAAGCTCATCTACGTGCTTGAGGAGCAGAACATCACCCCCGACTCCAAGTATTACTACCTCACCGAGCTTGCCGCAAAATGCACGGCGAAGCGTATGGTGCCCGACTATATTTCCGAGAAGATCATGCTGAAGAACAAGAAGGATAAGAACGGCGTCGGCCATTGCTACACCTGTATGGGCTGCCGCTCCTTCCTTACCCCCTACGTTGACGAGGACGGCAATCCGAAGTATTACGGCCGCTTCAACCAGGGCGTCGTTACCGTCAACCTCGTTGACATCGGTCTTTGCGCCGACGGCGATATGGAGAAGTTCTGGGAGGTCTTCGACGAGAGAATGGAGCTTTGCCACAGGGCTCTGCAGTGCCGCCACGAGCGCCTGAGCGGAACGCTCTCCGACGCCGCTCCCATCCTCTGGCAGTACGGCGCGCTCACCCGACTGAAGAAGGGCGAGACCATCGATAAGTACCTCCACGGCGGATACTCCACCATTTCCCTCGGCTATGCAGGCCTTTGGGAGTGCGTATACGCGCTGAACGGCAAGAAGCTGACCGAGCCCGAGGGCGAGGCGCTCGGCCTTGAAATTATGAAGAAGCTCAACGAGTACACCGCGAAGTGGAAGGCAGCCGAGAATATCGACTATTCCCTTTACGGCACGCCCCTCGAGAGCACGACCTACAAGTTTGCCAAGTGCCTGCAGAAGCGCTTCGGCATCGTCAAGGGCGTGACCGACCGCAACTATATCACCAACTCCTATCACGTGCACGTGACCGAGCCGATCGACGCCTTCGATAAGCTCACCCTTGAGGCGAAGTTCCAGGCGCTCTCGCCCGGCGGCGCGATCTCCTACGTGGAGGTGCCCGATATGCAGAACAACATCGAGGCGGTGCTTGGCGTGATGCAGTTCATCTACGATAATATTATGTACGCCGAGCTGAATACCAAGAGCGACTACTGCCAGGTCTGCGGCTACGACGGCGAGATCGCCATCTGCGAGGATGAGGACGGCAAGCTCGTTTGGGAATGCCCGAACTGCCATAACCGCGATCAGGCAAAGATGAACGTAGCGAGAAGGACCTGCGGCTATATCGGCACGCAGTATTGGAACCAGGGCAGAACCTCCGAGATCAAGGACAGAGTCCTGCACCTGTAATTATTAAAGGAACACACGATGAAGATAGGAAACCTGACGCTGAGACACGGCCTCTTTCTCGGGCCGATGGCGGGCTATACCGATTACGGTATGCGCGAGGTCTCGAAGCGGTACGGTGCGGAATATCTCGTGACGGAAATGGTCAGCGCCAAGGCGGTGCTTCACAACGATAAGAAGACCTGCGCCTTGGCCTACGTTCCCGAAAGCCAGAGCCCCTGCGCGATCCAGATCTTCGGAAGCGACCCCGCCGTGATGGCGGAGGCGGCGAAAAGGCTCTCGGCAGGCGTGGGCGGCGGCTGTGCCCCTGCGGCCATCGATATCAATATGGGTTGTCCCGTGCCGAAGGTTTTCGGCAACGGCGAGGGGAGTGCCTTAATGGCAAGCCCCTCTCTTATTTTTGATATCGTCGCGGCCGTCAGGCAGGCGATTGCCCTTCCCGTCACCGTCAAGCTGCGCGCCGGCATCGATGAAGGACACAAAAACGCCGTAGAATGCGCGAAGGCCGCCGAGGCCGCGGGTGCCGCTCTCGTCGCCGTGCACGGGCGCACGAGAAAGCAGATGTATTCCGGCCTTGCCGACCGTGCGATCATCCGAGAGGTCAAAGAAAATCTGAAGATCCCCGTGGTTGCCAACGGAGATATTTATACCGCCGAGGATGCCCTCGCGATGCTTCGCGACACGGGGGCGGACGGGCTGATGGTAGCACGCGGCGCGGTGGGAAACCCCTTTATCTTCCGCGAGATCGCGGCGGCCTTGGAGGGCAAAAAATGCCCTGCGCCCACGCTGAAGGAGCGCATCGACACGGCGCTTTTGCAGATCTCCCTCTCCATTACGCAGAAGGGCGAAGCCCTCGCGGTCGTGGAGGGGCGCAAGCAGATCGCGGGCTATCTGAAGGGGCAAAGAGGCGCCGCCGCCCTGCGCGGTAAGGTGCACACCGCGTCCACCTTCACACAAATGAAGGAGGCGCTCTACGAGGCGCTTGCTACAGCAGAGGAGGAAGGGCAATGACTAAGGAAGAATTTTCCGCCCTGGTTTTCGATACCTACGGCGTGATGGCGGACTGCCCGTTTGAGGACAGCCCCGAGATCCTCGTTTTCCGCCACGCAAGAAACCAAAAATGGTTTGCCGTGACGATGCCGGTCAAGAAAAAACGGCTCGGCATCGGCGGCGAGGAGCCGTTGGATATCGTCAACCTCAAATGTGCGCCCGAGGTCATCGAGAGCCTTGCGGGCATCGAGCCGGGGCTCTACCCCGCCTACCATATGAACAAAACGCATTGGATCACCGCCACGCTCGACGGTGCCTGCGACAAGGAAACGCTTGCCTGGCTGCTCGGCATCAGCTACGACCTGACAAGCGGTAAAAAGTAAATCGGCCGCGTTATTTTGGCATAACCCAAAAAGAGCGAAGACACCGTGAAAAAACGGTTTCTTCGCTCTAAAATTTTGCTTTTTATTTTTTGTATTCAGATCTTTTTCTTGTATTATTTAAACTAAGTCCTTTTAAGAATGGAGCCTTTCAAGCTCCTTCAGCGTTTCCTCTACGAGCAGGCTACCGCCCTCGGGAGAAACCTGACAACTGTAAATATTGGCACTATAGCCCATATTTTCGGCGGCGCGAGACGTGCAAAGATAGCCACGCCCGTCCGTTGCGGCGGCAAGCTGCACGGCGAAGGTCTGGATAAAGGGGCTACGCGCCTGGATCCTGTGCTGATAGGCGATATAAAGCTCGAAGGGATTGGAGACGAAGGCAATATCGCCGAGCGCGATCACGTGGATCTCGGGCTCGTAGTACATGCGATCGTCTTCGTACCGCTTAATGATCGCTTCGTATCTCGAGAGGATCGAGGAGTGCTCGGTATTTTTTATAAAATCGTCCTCGGGATCGTCAGTCTCAACGAATCCGATCCTGCTGTATTTTTCATACTCCGCCTTAGCGGAAAGATACTGCTCCTCCGTGATCCTCCAGGCAGGAAGCCGCACCGTTTTCACCGTGTGGCGAAGGGGTGCATCCTTGATCTTTTCCTTTGCCGCCCACTTATAGGTATCGTCAAAGGCCGCCATAATGCGCTCTGCAATCTCAAATCTTCTGCAAAGCTCGAGCTTGCTCTTGAGCGCACCCTTATCAAGCGTTTGGTATTTAAGATCAAATTTTCTTTGCTCGGCCTCTTTTGCGTGGAGCGTGCGCGGTGCCATATCACCCGCGCAGGCACATTGCGGAAGGATATAGATATCACCGTATTTTTCCTTGACCATCGCGCGAAGCTGCGCCCAATAACTGGCGGAAAGCAGCGTTTCCCCCTCTCCGTTCTGCGAGGGACAGGGGACGTTTACGATCGCGCCCGTAAGACGGTCGCTTGCATCAAAGGTGAACATAAAATAGGCACTGCTATCCACGTTGCCCTCGTATTCCGAGAACATCGGATCGTTGGTGTTGCCGTACATTTTCGCGTATTTATCAACGTATAAAGAGGACGGTCCCTTCACCCCCGGGCGCAGGCGCAGATCGTCAAAATAGGTAGGGCGGCGGTGATGGGCGACGACGGCGTAGCCATATCCGTAGGCATACGAGCCTTCCTCTCTTTTTTCGTAAGCCTCCACAACGGCATCCGAGGCTTGATCCACCAAAAAGGCACGGTAGGCTTCGGGCTTAATATAGTCGATCTTATCGTGAGGTGCTTTATCGTACGCGGTAACGCCCATTTTGTTAAAGCGAGGAGAGGTGTGCGTATGGGTGGCGTTTGCGAGAATGCGATCGACGGCGATCTCCCGATTTTTGCCCCGAACGGCAGCGCGGATCTCGTCTATAATACCGCCACCCAATGCGGCGAAATCGCATGAAAGCAGCACAGAAGTGCCGCCGTTGCCCTCAATGGCAAGGGCGGTGACCGTGATGGGATCCAGAACACCGGTGGAGATCCTCTCATAAAACTGCCCCGGTATACCGATGGGTCCTTCAACGCTCACGTCTCTTTTGCTCCAGCCGAATTTTAACATAAATTGATCCTCCTTACGGTCTGACGATCAGATAATACATGGATTTTGATTCTCTTCCCAGCGTGAAGCGGATGCGGCCGTCCCTATACTCGCTTGGAAGCTTGCCAATATAGTACCCCTCGGCGCTAACCGCAAAAACCTCGAGATCGCAATACGCCGTTTCAAGCGAAAGCTCGGCCTCGATGCTTTCCACCAAAACGGGCGGCTTACCGATATCGAGCATCAGCTCACCCGAAAATTTTGCATCGGTGTTTTCCGCCCTTCCCACAGTAGTCAGAAGAATATTGTCGGAGGCGGTGATGGGTGCATCCGTCAGCGAGCTCATAGCGATCACGGCGTAGTCCGTATCGCATTTTATCTTCAAGCCGCGAAGGGTTATTTCCCCGTTTTTGCAAAGGCTGCCATAGGCGCATTTGGTGCGATCGGTATCAATGATGCCGAGATTTTTATCCAAGCTGCGATACAGCTCGCCCGTATCCGAACAGATAAAGCCCTCTCCCGTATCGGCAGGCAAGGCGGGAAGGCCGTCCCCCATCCCGGGTGAGGTGACAAATTTATATCTTTCAATATTCGTCGCCACCGCCGCGCGATCCCAATCCGTGGGATCGGGCGCATCGATGCCGTAGGTGGTTTTTCCCTCGCTGACATCGCCGCGACGCGTGATCAGCGCAGCGTGATAAAAGAGGCCGAATTTTGCGGGATCGTTCCAAGCGCAGAAAACGCCCTGTCGGTACGGCGTGCCGCCGATCTTCGGCGCGGTTACTTCTTCACCGAGAATCTTCATTCCGTCAAGCTTCGTAGAATAGGAATAGGTGTGAATGGCGAAGCCCGACCAGCCCTGAAATGCGCCGAGCGCCGCCGAATACAGCACGGATTCGGCTCTCCTTTCGTTCGGCCACGGCATATCCCATTCGGAGATATAGGTGGGCTTATCCTTATGCGTCAGATAGCCGCAGGTGCCGAGATAGGAATTTTTCTCTTCGGTGATGCCCTTGTTCGTGCAACGCTTTTCAAGCTCGCCCCATCGCCAATCGTAAAAATAGGAGTGAGTATCGATAAAGTCGCAGCATACCTGCGAGGGATAGCCTGCGGGGGGGACGTTCCAATTCGTGCCCGCGATCGGGATCTTCACGCCAAGAGAGCGCATATGTGCCGTCATCTGTGCGTAATAGCGCTCATGAAGCGCACCCTTGAAGGCAAGGAGATCGCGATCCTCCGCATCCATCTCAAAGATATCCTCAGCGCGGCGGTCAATTCCCTTCTCCTTCAGCCATTCGTTAAAATAAGCGCGAAATTCGCTCTTATACGGCTCAATATAGCCCGTTTTCTTCACGCCGCCGTGATCGGTGAAGAGGTCACACTCATTGGTGATCTCGGAGAGCACGATCACGGGATCATCGCAGTATTTTAGCTGCGTATAGGGGTTGTAGTGCGTCCATATCTCGGTGCAGAACTGCTTTTGCAGCTCAATGAGCCTGCGTGAGAATATGCTGTAGGGCTTCGCAGAATCCCTAAGCATACGTGCGGCCTCCACACCCTCATCCGAGCGAAATCTCCTGTAGGTCAGCATATCAAGATAAACGTAGATGCCCTCTTTTTTCAAGCAATGGATCAGATAGTCCAGCCGCTCCATGGATTCGGAATCCAAGTGCCCCTGTGTGACTCTCTTTCCTTTCGTAAAGCTGAATATATTCGGCGTATGCCATTCGGCATCCAGCTGATGGAACCGAACGAGATTGATGCCGAGCTTCGCGAGTCGCTTCGAAAGCTTCTCCGCATAATCGTGCTCGGGAAAGCAGCCCGCGCCGTTAAAATTCGTGCCCCAGAACTTCACGGCAGTGCCATCCTCAAAGCAGAAGCTTCGGCCCGATACCTGCAAAAAGCCATGCTTGCCCGCAGGCCTCTCGCTTGCAAAAACAAAGGAGATATCGATCGGCGCGTCGTCGGCAAAAAACGGAAAGGGAAAATAATTCTTCATAGCGTTCCTCCTGAATTTTTACTCTACACTTGAATTATATCACAAACCGTGGTATAATCTATACGAAAAACGCGTAAAAAGCAATGATTTTTGTCACTATTCTTTAAGGAGCAAAAAAATGAAGGCAGTCTTTCAGAAAACCGGCAAGCACGGCATAACCGCAATGCGGGTGCAGGGCTTTCGCGGCTATCCGCCTATGTTTCACCCCCATCTTGAGCTGATCTACGTGATCAAGGGCGAGATCCCGATGACGATCGACGGGCAGGACCGCGTGCTGCGCGCGGGCGAGATGTCCGTGCTTTTTCCCTTGGTGGTGCACAGCTATGAGAGCGCACCCGAGGCAGAGGCTTGCATTCTTCTTTTCGAGCCAAGGCTGGCGGGAGAGCTTGAGACGGAGCTTTTATCCAAGAAGCCGATCGATCCCTTCCTTACGGATGCCGAGGGATTTCTTCCGTTGCTTTCGCGGATCATCGCACTGCATAAGGAGGGCTCGCTTGGCGATCGGACGGCGCGTGCGTATCTTGCGGCAACTGTGGGAGAGCTGCTTTTACGGATGCCGCTTTGCGAGGTAGCCACCACAGAGGAGGACATAACGCGGCAGATCTTAGTCTACTGCTCCGAGCATTTCGCCGATGAAGATATCTGTCTGAGAAAGATCGCAGAAGCGCTTTACATCAGCCCAAGCTACGTTTCCAAGGTATTTGCCTACAAGCTCAAATACGGCCTGCGCGAATATATCAACGCGCTGCGCGTTTCACGTGCAAAGGAGCTGCTGCGCGGCACGCGGATGCGGATCGTGGAAATTATGCTTGAATGCGGCTTTAAAAATCAAAGCAGCTTTAACCGCATTTTTACCGCCGCCACCCAAGCTACACCGAGAGATTACAGAGAAAGAAAACGAATATCCGATTAAAACAGAGAAAAACCGCAAGTTTTTCCTCCTTGTTATTTTTTAAATACATAAAAATAAAAAATGAGAGAACACAAGGTTCTCTCATTTTTTTAAAAGATCTCTCTTTCCATTACGCAGAAGGGCAATGACTGAGGAAGAAGAAAAAAGTTTAAATCAGCTGTCTGTATTGTGAGGGCGAAATGCCCGTAACCCCCTTGAATGTACGCGAAAAATAATGCAGCGAGGCAAACCCCAACGCCTGTGCGATCTCGGAGAAATTCATCTCCCTCTCCTGTATCAGCTGCTTGGCCCTCTCGATCTTCATACGGGTAAAGGCGTGCAATACGCCGCCCTTTTCGCGGAACACCGCCTTCAAGCCCGAAACCGAGATGCCGGCAAGGCGTGCCGCCTCCTCTACGCTGAGGCTTTCGTGCAAATGCGCAAAAAGCAAGGAAAGGATACGCTTTACCTCGGCCTCCTTATGGAGATCCTCCTCCGTGACCGCCGCGCGATGCCGCTCGTGTAAGCCGAGCAGAAACAGCTCCAGCCGTTTTTTGAATCCTTCAAGAATATACGGATCGGCATCGATGGACAGCTGCGTTCCGCCCTCGTATCCAACCGCGGCTGCCCCCGTAAAGCAACGAAGCCCAAGCGAAAACACCTCGGCAAGCTCCTTTTTTTCGTCCCCGTCAAGATCGATCGGGCGGTTATAAAGCTGTGAAAGCAAGGGCGAATCCGAGGAAAAACCAATGATCCAGCCCTCCCCCACGGTGGGGCTTTTCTTTTTATGGAATACACCGGGCGCGAGCAGCAGCAGCTGTCCTTCGTTTCTTTTATTCTCTCTTCCGTCCAGAATGCCGTACGCCGTACCCCTTGCGATATAGGAAAGCTCGGGAAAGCCGTGTGCCTCACCGATGCCGTTTCTTTGCATATAATCCACCCGCAGGACGGAATAGATCCCATCCACCGAAAGGCGCTGTGAAAGCGGTGTCATTTTGTATATCATAAACAATCCCCATTTCAAGTTTTTCGACCGATCGTGCAAATATTTAGCCCAAATCTGTAAATACAAATCCGAAAGTATGTGCTAAAATGTATATGTCAGTATAACATACTGAGATTTTTATGTCAACATAATGAGGAGGATTTTATGGATTTTTTAAGAATCGGCCTGATCGGCTGCGGCAAAATGATGGGTGCGCATGTGCGGGGAGTGCAGATGGTGAAAAACGCGCAGATCACCTGCGTTTGCGATATCAACCGCGAGAATGCGCAGAGAGTGAGCCAAGAGCTTCCCAATCACCCAAAGGTTTACACAGATTATAAAGAAATAGTGGACGAGGTGGATGCCGTAATGATCGCGCTGCCCCACGATCTGCATTACGAATGCGGTATGTTTTTTGCCCTGCGCGATAAGCATATTATGATGGAAAAGCCGCTTTGCAACACAGAAGAGGAATGTCTCTCGCTGATCGAGACCTGCGAGGCACGCGATCTCACCCTGATGTGCGCGTATCCCGTTCCCTTCTGGACCGGCATAGAGAAGCTCAAGGCACTCGTGGATTCAGGTGAATACGGGAAGATTATGCAAATGTCCGTTTGGACCGAGCAGCTGACCGTTTGCGACATCAACGAACGCCCTTGGGCCGCCTCCGCAAGAATCGGCGGCGGTCAGCTTTTCAGCCACGGATGCCACTATATTGATCTGATGCTTCGCTTCCTGGGCAACCCCGTGGAAGGCGCGCACGTCGGCACGCGCGTTGGCACGCCTTGGCTTCTGAAGGAGGGTACGAGCGCAGTGATCCTGCGCTTTGAAAGCGGCGCGATCGGCTATCACGGCGCGACGTGGGGCGCAAGAGGCACGCGCCTTGGCTACGATTTCCAGATCCAATGCGAAAAAGGAATGCTCGAATACGAGCATATGGACGGCGAAGTACGCGTGTACAATGAAAATGGCACGCATCAGCCCGGATATATCGAGGGAAATAAAAACCGCCGCTACAGTATCGTTTGGAAGCGCGAAGAGGAAATGGGAAAAATGACACAGCACGAAATCGCGCATTTCACCGATTGCGTTCTGAATCACAAAAAGCCGATGACCGACGGCAGAAGCGCTCTGCGCAGCCTGCGCGTGATCTGGGAGCTCTACAACGCGGAAAAGAACCATAAGCTTGCGGATCTGCGCGGCATATAAAAAGAGGGTAGCTCAAGTTCAAAAACTTGAGCTACCCTCAAATGCGCTAAGGGGATAGGGGGATTTGGAGCGGAAATCTTCGTTCTTCGTCCCGAAGGCGTACATAGGTACGTCGAGAGGGCGAAAACGGAGATACTCTTTGCACACAAAAGCGCTATCGCGCTCGGCACGATGTGCCTTGTTGCGCCTTTGTCG
>JAGBBQ010000057.1 GCA_017938425.1 Clostridia bacterium
CCCCCTCATACCTGCGCGGAAACCGATCCGAAGGATCACAAGTGCGACACCTGCGACGAGACTCTCACACAGTGCGCAGACGGTGACACCGACGGCCGCTGCGATATCTGCGGCGAGGCGATGATCCCTGCGCACACCTGCGAGGACAGCTATCCGAAGGATCACAAGTGTGACGTTTGCGACAAAAAGCTCTCCGAGCATACCGACCAAAACAACGATCACAGATGCGATCACTGCTATAACCGCGCCACCTACTGTGCGGATGCAGACAACGACCACGTCTGCGATATCTGCACCGAGGTCAAGACCTCCTGCATGGACGGTGACAATAACGGTGTGTGCGATATCTGCGGTGAGACGGTAACGGTCACCGAGGGAGCGGACGGCTCTGCACTCAGAACCGAAAACCTTCCCTTCGCGGGCTGCTACGGCATCGCCGCCACCAACACGGCGACCGATTTCTCGGGATCGACGCTCTACTTCCTTCCCGGGCTTGACTCCTACCGCTTCTACCTCTTCTTTTCCTTTGAGCTTGACGATCTCGTCTTCACCGACGGCGCAGAGTACGGCAGCTTCGTTTCCGAGGAGGGCTATATCAAGGACGGCCGCTTCGTCGTGCCGGTGACCTATACGCCAAACGGCACCCAGCTTTGCACCGAGATCGGCGTACAGCATATGCAGTTTACGAAGCGCGCGACCGGACAAACGAACTATCTGACCAGAGGCGTACACCTGCGCTTCGTTCTGAACTGCGTTGTGCCGAGCTTCCTCGGCGTGAGCGCGGACGGCAACTACGCGAACGCCTCCGACACCGTGACGATCAACTTCACCGACATCGTCAACGCACCTGCAGAGGGCTTCTACATCTATCTGCACTTCGACAACCAGGTCGGCGGCGGCCGCATCCACGGCAACAACTTTAACAACTACCGCAACTACGCCCTCTACGAGGACGGCATCTACACCCTGAAGTGCGAGCTCAACGCCGCACAGATCGGCTCGCATAAGCCGATCATCACCTTTTCCTATATTCCCGCCTACATCGGTCTTGCGGGAATCGTGGATCTCTACAACACCTTCACTCTCGTGGTCGAGCCCGGCACGCCCTGCGCCGAATGCTCGGAGAACAAGCAGTACCCCGACGGGCATTGCGACACCTGCGGCAATCCCCTGCCGCCCTGCGACCATACCGATACCGACAAGGACCACAAGTGCGATCTCTGCACCGAAACGATCTCTCAGTGCGCGGATGAAGACGGAGATCACTTCTGCGATCTTTGTGAGGAAAGAAGGACCTATTGCTACGACAGAACGGGCGATCACCTTTGCGATCTTTGCAACGAGAGGCTCGCCTGCAACGATGCCAACCGTGACCATAAGTGCGATATTTGTGAAGAAAAGTTGTCAGATTGCTTCGATAATGCGGGGGACGGCATCTGCGATTGGTGCGAAGCGCCTATCGAAAGCATAAAGACCTACGAACAGATCCTTGCAGAGCTTTCCTACGATGACTCCGCACTTCCCGTATGGAGAGTCGCCATCTCCTGCGACTACGCGCCCTATACCTTCGTAAACCGCGGCCTGAAGAAGGGCGAATGGTTCGTCGGCTCGGAGGTCCTGCTTGCAAAATATCTTGCGCGCGAGCTTGGCTACAGGATCGAATTCGTGCCGATGACGCACGAGGGCAGTATGCTCTGTGCCGCGAGGGGCGCGGTTGACTGCGCGATCAACGCCCTGCATAACGGATTTGCGTACGACGTTCTGAAATCCGAGATCTACCACTCCGCCAAGAATCCCAGCAACGAATCCACCGATCATTACGTCGTATTCCTCGCCCCCACGAAAGAAGACGATCTCGCAAAGATCAATGCGGCGATCGAAAAGCTCGTTGCCGACGGGCTCTACGAGCAGTGGTTTGCCGCCGCAGAGGCATATGCCGATGCAATGCACCCCCAGCTCCTTGATATTCAGGGCTACGAGGATAACGGCATAAAGATCGGAGGCGACGAGGATCTTATCTGCATTCATAAGAATGAAAACGAGGATCACCACTGCGATCTTTGCGGTGATAGGATGACGTGGTGCACCGATGAGAACGCGGACGGCACCTGCGATATCTGCGGCAACCCGACAAAGTCCGTCTACGAGCAGTATCTGAAGGATTATACCTTTAACGACGATAACTGCCCCGTGCTGCGCGTTGCCGTTTGCACCGACTATGCGCCCTACCTCTTCGTCAACCGCGGCCTTGCGAGAGACGAGTGGTTCTGCGGTGCGGACGCGCTGATGATCCGCTATCTTGCCAAGTCGCTCGGCTATAAGATCGAATACGTTCCGCTCAGCCGCGAGGCGTGCATCACCGCGATACGAAACGGCGAGGCAGACTGTGCGATCGGCGCTCTGCGCGACGGTCTTGTCTACGAATTCAGAGAATCCCTCTCTTACCACTATGCAGAAAACCCGATCACCGGCTATCAGGAATATTTCCATATCTACTGCTCGGAAGAGACTATGCAGGATCTCGTCTACGACATCAACGATCTGATCTTTTACTTCAGAGAAGATGAAAACAGCCTTTACAAGTCCTGGGTCGCCGCGGCGGAGGCGTATATCGACACCCTGCCTCCTCTGCACTTTGATGACAAGGGCTACGATGCAAACGGCAATAAGATCGGCGGCAACGAGGATCTCGTTTGCCCGCATACCGACGCCGTAATCGATCACTACTGCGACACCTGCCACACGCTTCTGAATTACTACGTGGACGATATCGGTCACAACGGCATCTGCGATATCTGCAACGAGCCGCTCACCTCGCATTCCAAGGATGCGGTCGGCCCGAGCTTCGTCGGCCTTTCCTATACGCCCGACGGCACCTACAACGATAACGGAAGGATCTTCTTCCGTTCGAAGGAGACCACCACCGTCTACCTCAAATTCACCAAGCCCGTAACGATGCAGCCGCTGACGCTCATCAACCATGCCATCACTTTCGCGGAATACAGCCACACGGAGGACGAATATATCGTCAGCGCTACCTTCACGATCAACACCTTCGGCGTTGACAGCACGCAGCCCTTCTTCGAGTGGAAGGATTTCTTCGGAAAGAAGTATTCCAAATCGATCGGCGTGGACCGTCTCCCCGAGTTTGCGGGTGCGGCAGAGAACGGCACTATCATCAGCGGACCTCTGACCTTCACCGAGGGCACGTCCTTCGTCGTACAGTTTGCCACCGGCGGACAGGCAGAAATCGCCGCTCTGTATATCGGTGACACCGAGCTGACCTTCAGTCTCGGCAACGTGCAGTCCATCCAGGTATCGATCCCGAACTACGGCTACAATTACGGCAGCCTTTACACCCTGACCGTCACCGACGGCGCCCACGTTCCCTACGGCGAGAGCGAGATCACCGTTCGCTATAAGGTTGCGGGCACTCCGAGCGGTGAAGGCGCACCCTTCTCCGACTTCAAGATCACCGTAAATAAGAAAAAGGCAATCTCGGAGGAGGCGACCAAGGACACCTACCTTTCGCTTCTCGAGGCGCTGCAGCAGGCAAACAACGCAACCGCCGAATGGAGAGTTGCGATCGCGCCCGAGCTGGCTCCCTATCTCTTCTCGGATCTTTCGCTTGCAACCGACGATTGGTTCGTCGGCGCGGAGATCCTCTTCATCCACCGCTTGGCCTATGAAATGAACTACCGCGTGGTGCTCGTTCCCCTCTCGAAGGAGGGCTGCATCACCGCATTGAAGAACGGTATGGCGGACGCCGCGATCGGCTGCTTCACCGCGGAGGAAAAGAATGCGCTCGGCGTGCTTTCCTCGCAGGCGTACACCGCGATCATCGATCCCGTCGCGATCGCACCGACGGAGCTTTTCGTGCTCGTTGCCGCAAATAGAGAAAACGATCTCTCTATGATCGACAAGGCGATCGACTTCATTCAGAGCGAGGGCGCGTACGATACCTGGCTTGCCGCCGCACAGAGCTACGTAGATGCGAGCGAGGCCGAGGATATCGACGAATACGGCTACTACGCCGACGGCAAGAAGATCGACGCGAGCGGCGTATGTAAGCACGAGGATGAGAACGGCGACCATATCTGTGACAACTGCGGCTTCGAGGGTATGTTCTGCGAGGACGGCGACTATGACGGCTACTGTGACTCCTGCTACCTCCCCATTGCAGGCGCAGATCTGCTTATGAACCCCCGTCTGGTGGGCTACGGTACCGATCCGACCGAAGGCTTCTCCGAGGCGCTCGGTATGATCGAGCTGAAGCACGGCGTTGCCACCACGCTTTACCTGAAGTTCAACTGCGAGGTGAAGGACTTCTCCGTTCTCTTCCCCTCGGGCGAGGCCGCTTCCACGCTCTATTATTCCGATCTGACCGGCGCGGTCTATAGGATCGAGATCCCTGCCTTTGACCATATCTTCCCGCAGGGCGCAACCGAATTTTTGTTCGCCACGGATTACGCGGAGAGCAGCGCCACCATCTCCTACAGCTGCCTGCCCGATCCTATGCCCGAGTATCTCGGCGCGATGGTGAACGGAGCGCTCAACTACGACACCGTCTCCGTCAAGCAGGGCGAGAGCGCTACCGTGCAGTTCGCAATGAACGTGGCGGTCAACCTGGATTATCTTTCTCTCGACGGCAGCTACTTAGAGATCTCCGAGTGGTCCGTCGAGCCCGTCGAAGACGGCGGCGAGACCTATTATCTCTACACCGTGACCTTCTCGCTGCAGAACATCTCTGCCGACGAGTTCGAGCTCGGGATTAAGTATTCCTACCTTGGCGCAAGCACCGAAGGCTTCGACAGTATGCTTCCTATGTTCACCATACGTGTATCGGTCTCCCGCTACAACCTTCTTGGCGCGACCGTCAACGACTTCGACGTGCTGAACAGTATGGTACAGATCCCCCACAGCGAGGTCTACGAGATCCTTCTTTCGGTCAACCAGAGTGCGGACGCGATCCGTCTGGCAACCGAGGTGGGCGTCCTTGAGGGCGATCTGTTCTCGGAGCAGGGCTTCTACGTTTACCGCTTCACAGTCACCGAGTTTCCTATGAGTTACGTTACCGCGCAGGTTTTTGCCGTCAGCGGCAATACCGAGTTCCTCCTCGGCGCGCTCTCCTTTGACATCCTCGCGCAGACCGGCGGCGAAGGCAGCGAAGGTGGCGAAGGCGGCGAAGGCGGCGGCGGTATGATCGAGGTGCAGATTCCCAATATCGTCGAGATCTACGACTGTGTGAACTGTGTGAAGAAAATGCCCCTTTACGAAAAGGATACTCTTTATATCTGGGCGGACGGCAAGCTTTCGATCCGCGTGACCTACGATATTCCCGTGACGAGCACCTATCTGATGTGCGATAGCTATCAGGCGTGGGGTACGATGGCGGAGGATGAATACTCCTATTACTATGATCTTGCTCTGCCGATGAACGCGAGCAAGAGGGAGGGCTCCTTAGAGCTGTACTTCGTATCCGAAGAGATCTCGCAGCATATTCCGATCGTCAGTGAATGGAGCTTCAAGCAGGAGGCCGCCGCGTTCTACGGCATCTATACCGAGCCGCTGGTGCCCGATACCAATAACCCCTCCTCCTCGGTTTACTTGCCCGAGGGGCAGCCGGCGACCGTATATCTGGCAATGACCGCCGCCGTTGAGCCTATGGAGCTTTATATCGCAGGCATCGATTACCCGATCGAGCCGCTTTACAACCCCTGGCAGGAGGGCGGAATGACCTTCACGGACGACGACGGCGATACCATCCATATCTGGTTCTACACGGTAGAGCTCCCTGCCGAGGTGATGAGCAGCGAATACGAAACGATCAAGCTCGCCTTCCTGCAGGCCGATCCCGATCCCACAGGTTATAATGACGATATCTTTGAAACCTACTCCATAAACATCGTCCCCGCCGTCTAAACGAAAGCGAGAAAGCAATGCAAACAAAATCCTTGCAAGGAAAAACCGTAGCACTGACCGGTGCATCCGGCGGTCTCGGAAACGCTATTTGTAAACAAATCTTGTCAAATGGCGGTGATTTGATCGTCATTGACCGCAACCCGAAAAAACAGGCGGCGCTCATCGAAGAGCTGCGCGCCGCCTACAAGGAAAGCAAGATCGAGGGCTTGCTTGCCGATATGGAGGATATGGAGAGCGTGAAGGCGCTTTGCGCCGCGCTCAGCGCGCGAAGGATCGACCATCTGATCCTGAACGCGGGTGCCTACAGCATCCCAAGGAAAAAGACCGCCCTCGGGCTGGATAACGTTTTCTGCATCAACTTCGTCTCACCCTATTATATGGCACGCACGCTCGCGCCCGCGCTGACGGCGCGCGGCGGCAGCGTGGTCGCGGTCGGCTCGATCGCGCACAACTATGCAAAAAGCGACCCATCGGACGAGGATTTCTCCACGCGCACGCGCGCATCCCTCGTGTACGGCAACGCAAAGCGCCATCTGATGGCGGCGTTCTTCGCGCTTGCAGAGAAGGGCGAGCGCGTCTCGGTCACGCATCCGGGCATCGCCTTCACGGGCATCACCGCGCATTACCCGAGGCTGATCTTCGCCCTGATCCGCTATCCGATGAAGCTGATCTTTATGAAACCCAAAAAGGCCGCCCTCTCGATCTACGAGGGACTCTTTACGCCCACGCAGAGCGGCGAATGGATCGGCCCGCGCCTCTTTAACGTATGGGGCAAGCCCAAAAAGCAAGCGCTGAAAACCATCGGTGCGGACGAAAAAAAGCGCCTCGCGGCGTATGCCGAGGATCTGTACCAAGCCATTTCCGATCCGAACGGCAAGCAAACGAATTAAGACCGCCACGCAAGGATGCGTGTCTTGATCTTCCCAAATGCAAAAATATAACCGAGGTACTGTCACGGCAAAGTACCTCGGTTTTTTATTCGGTTGTGACGAAGGCGGCAAGCCCGAATTATACCATAACCAAAACCACTTTCTTTCCAAGCCTCCGGGCATAGCGCAGCGTATATTCCGTTCCCCTTGAATGCCCGTCCCACACGATCAGCGCCATATCGCAAAGCTCCACCATTTTCTCGTTGCGTTTGAGCGGCGCACCTCTTCCGTAAAGCTCGTATTGCGGTCGCAATACGAGCTTGGATATGCGTTTTTTATCTGCAATCTGCTCCGCCAAAGCGTCTATCCCGTCTGCACCGCCCGTGATTATCATTGTAACTTCGCACGGAATGTGTTTTTCCAACTCATATTCCTTCATGCTCCTGGAGCCTACAATAAGCAGTTTCATATTCACCTTCACGATATTACTAAAAAGTTATAATATATGTATTATACCATAAACCTTTCAAAATATCAACTATTAGTTATGGTTTCATCCGAATATATTCTGTAATCTTGTGAAACGCTAATCTATACTATTAGTTAAGGACAATAACCAATGTATTGGAGAGGTATTATGAACACATCTTCTATCGGAAAGCGGATAAGAAAATACAGAGAAGCAAAGGGATGGCGGCAAGAGGATTTCGCCGAAAAAATCGGATTAAGCGTTACCTATACCGGAATGATCGAGCGTGGCGAGAAGGTCCCCAAGCTTGAAACGTTCATAACCATCGCCAACGCCTTGGAGGTATCGGCTGATTTGCTGCTCGCAGACGTGCTTTCGACCGGTTATAATATAAAATCATCCGAAATGACGGAGCAAATTTCATCGCTCTCCCCCTATGAAAGGGATAGAATTTACAGCGTTGTAAATACGATGATCCGTTTTGAGCAAAAGAAATAATAAAATAACAATTAAAATGTAAATAAGGTAAAATGTCAAGAATGTTAGGAGGTATCCTTTCTTATTTGGCAGATTCAATATAGGCGGTGAGGGTGCAATGGTAGAAAGCCAATACAAAATGAATTTGATCAAAATAGGCTTGAAAATTGCCTATTACAGAAAGCTTCAAGGAATGACACAGGAAGAGCTTGCAGAGGCTTGCGACATATCTTCGGGATACGTATCTCAGCTTGAAGCGCCCAATTGCTTTTTCTGCCCATCGCTGAAAACCTTATTTAAAATTGCGGAGGTTCTTGGCACTACGGTCTCAAAGCTGACCGATATCGAAGATTAATTGCCCTTTCGGATAAAAAGGTGACCTATTGTCACCTTTTTTCTTTTTCAAATAATGATCCCCCCGTAAAACGGGGGTATTTCATTTTCGGGTAAAACCCTAAACATTACTGGCGACGCACGAGTGCGTTTTAGATTGGCCTGCCAGCCATGCAATTGTTACTTGCTACCCGTATACGGGTTTCACCATAAGCCTCCCTTGTGTAAAGGGAGGTGGCATTTTCGCAAGAAAATGACGGAGGGATTGTTACTTACTTCCCCTTTCCCTTTTTTTGTTATTTCCGTAGCATTTGACAATCCCTCAGTCAGCTTCGCTGACAGCTCCCTTTACACAAGGGAGCCTTTGACACAAAAATATTCTGCCCTTGCTTTTTATTTGCTTTCTGTTCATCGGCAGAGCCTCTACTGAACCACGCGACTATCGCGTGGTTTTCGTTATACAACAAAATCAAAAGGGACGAGAGCATCTCGTCCCTTTTGATCATTCACAAACAGTCTCCAGCCAAAGGATCTTCACATCCTCTGCGTGCATATTTCGGATCTCTATCACGGCGTTTTCCTTCACCGCATCGGCGGAAAGCGTCACCGAGCGCACCACGGGTGCCGCCTGCGTAACGGCATAAATAAACTCGCCCTGCTTGCCGATCTCTTCCCTCGGGATATAGGCAAAGCCCTCGGGTGCTTGGATCCTCTCCTCCGCCATCGGAGCGGCGTCTCCGACTGTGATGCGCAGCGGTGCATCCGTATCCGTGCCGATCACGAGCCGCACCCGATCGGAGAGGTTCTTTTTCGTTTGCGAAAACGCATAGCTTTCACCTTGGCCGAGCGCGATCGGATAGCGTTTCGTATCGTTTCCGATATGCACGTATCGGCGCGGAAGTGCCTCAGGATGCCTTGCCGCGATCATGCGTGTAACAAAGCAATTTTCGAGATGCGCACCGCTTGCATCCTCTACAAGCTCGAACGAGCTTGTGTCATCCTCCTCGAAGAAGTTGAAAAGATACACACCGTCAGCACCCTCTGCAAGGCAGGTATCGGCAAAGCCGCGCACCAAGGCGGGCGACATAGCAACACTGTATCTTGGGGTGCAGGCAACCGCCCAATCCGAGCCGCAATAAAGAAGATAGGGCTTATTTTCTCGGTTTCTTTTTGCGATCGCCTCGCGCCACCGCGCGATGGGAAGCTCATAATTCGTGGGAACGTAGAAGTTCTCCACCGTCAGCATATCCGCGCATCCGTTCGCGATCCAGCCGCACACATCGAGGCCCTCGGCAAGGTTTTCTTCCTCAGTCGGCAAAACGCGCACCGCAAGGCAGAGCCTCTCGTTATAGGCATCCATCAAGCGGCGCACACGCTGCATATAATCGCGGATGATCGAACGATCCGCGCGCTTTTGTTGCGGCAGGATGCCCGGAAAACGCAACCAGTCAAGCTCAATGCCGTCAATGTCATAATTTTCAAGAAGCTCGGTTATATAAGCAAGAAAATAATTTTGCACCACGCTCTGCGAAAAATCAAGATTCACACCGTCGTGTTCTACGGTGTGCTTGCCGCCATCCTTCACGGCAAAGCTCGAATTGACCGCGGCATTCCCCGTATAATGGCCGTCGTTCATGCGCAGAGAAAGGTAGACCTGCGTGTCGCTCTCGCGGATGCGATCGATCGCCATTTGGTAGATATCGATCCCGCGGCTCAAAAGCACGCGCGCGCATTTAAAAAATGAAGCGAAGTATTTGGATACGTTGTCGGAGACGGGGCTCAGCGTTTTGATGCTTTTCCCCTCCGCGTCGCGGCATGCATAACCGTCACTGTCGGTCTCGACATCATAAAGATAACTGTCAAACACCTCGGAGGGTGTCAGTGCTCTGCGGTAACAAGCATTGAGCAGGATCACATCCGGCTTGGCTTCGAGCATTTTGCCAATGTATGCATGAATGATACGCTCGCAGTTTTCTTTGGAATAATCCCCTGCGGCTTTGTTCTGTACAGCCAGAAAAAGTCCGTCCGCAGGAACGTTGATGGCAAGCATAAAAGCCTCCTTCGTTGGTTTTGCAATCATTATATCATAAAGAGAAGGCGTAGTCAAGCGCTCGCGGCGCAATCTGCGCTCGCGCGCTTTGTAGGGACCGGCGTCCCCCGACGGTCCGTTTGGCCGGCGTCCCCCGACGGTCCGTTTGGCCGGCGTCCCCGACGGTCCGTTTTCGCAGATGCGCTTCGCTTGATTATACTCCTTGTACCCATCAGAAAGACAGAACCTCGCGCAAAGCGCGAAAAAAACGAGCCGTGCGCGGCTCGCTTGCTTCGCAAGGTTTTCCATCGGGGCTCGACTCGCGGCGCGAACTGCGCGCCTTAGTCGGGCGCTGCTCATTCGTAGGGGCGATTCACGAATCGCCCGAAAAATGCAAAGTCGAGCGGATTACGGGCATACTCCTTGCGAGCCTAAAAGTCTTGCGACTTCGGCGCTGCGCGCCTTGCTTCGCTTTCGCGAAGCGCTCGCGGAGCAATCTGCGCTCGCGCACTTGCAAGCAAGCTTGCAGATGCGCTTCGCTTGATTATCTGAACCCAGAGGGTTCAGAGAGCCCGTAAGCGGCTCGGGAAAAGAAAAAGGCCATCCACAAGGGATGGTCTTTTCTTTTCTGGAGCGGATTACGGGGCTCGAACCCGCCACCTCCACCTTGGC
>JAGBBQ010000058.1 GCA_017938425.1 Clostridia bacterium
CCCGAAGCTTAAAAAGCGGAACAATGGTCATAAAAAGCAAAACCACCCGCCGAAACGGGTGGTTTGCAAGATACTTTACATTGGAAGCCCAAGCTCTTCCCAACGGATCTTTTTGATGCGCGCGGAGGCAAGCTCCTTGCCGCTTCCGTCGCTAAAATAGTAAGCAACGAGAAGTCCGCCCTCCACCTCGATGAGCGAGGGGTAGCAATAGGTTTCCGATCGATCGTCCTCAAGATAGTAACAGTAGCGCACGTAGGGCATAAATTCACCCACACGGCTTGAAAAATCCTGCTTGACAAGTGCCTCGCCGCCCGTGGGATCTGCGATCAGAACAAAGGGCGTTCTGTCCTTATGCGGAAGCCATTCGCGGCTGATGCCGAACGTGCCCGCCCAGGGGATCGGATTCAGCACCGCGATCGCGCAGCTCCCCGCCTTCCGCACGATCATCGGAGAGGAGGACGAGGTGAGATTGTGGTTCGGCTTTACCTCCGACCAGGTGAGTCCTCCGTCCTCGGAAAAGCTCTGGTATTGGTAGCCGTAGCCTGTGCGCATATAAAGCCAAAGCCTGCCGTCCGCAAGCGCATAAATGCCCGGCTCGGCAAGGCCGAGCGAATCGTTGTAGGGCGGGAGCACCTCGCTCGGCGATTTTTTGAAGCTTTTGCCATCATCGTCCGAATAATAGGTTTTGATGATGCCGGGGCGCATACTGCCTGCCGTGCCCGAAACGTGATCCGCGACCGCAAAAATGATGCGCCCATTCTCCGTGCGCAGAACGTGATCGTTCAATAAAACGTAGTATCCCGGCTCTTCGATCATAGGAAGCGGATCGCCGAAGGTTTTTCCCTCGTCCGAAGAGCGAACGAGATAAGGCATGCAGATCAAGCGACCGGGCGTTTCCGTTTTTTGCAGATATATCAAGCCGAGGTCACCGTTTTCCATCCGAAGAAGGCTTGCGGACATAATATTCTTCGCGCTCTCGGGCTTTTCATAAAAGGTCACGCTCTCCGTAAAGCTTTCTCCCTCGTCCGAGGAATAGCAGGCCGCAATGAAGGCCTGATTGTCATCGTCCCAGCCTTCGCCGTAATACTTTGTATAAGCGTAAAGTATGCGGCCATCCTTCAGGCGCAAAAACGCGCCCTCTCCGTTGCGCAGATTTCCATCGACGCGCGGAATCAAATGTACCTCTTTACCGATTCTTTTCATCGTTCATTCATCCTTTTTCTTTTGTTTTTCCAAAAGCACCGTGTGGATCTCAAATGCGCCGAAGTCGAGACAGACGCATCCGTCCTCGATCGGGAGCGGCAGAGGATTTTCCTCCATCAGGTTGACGAGGAAGGCCTTCGTGTACCCTTCCGCCACAGAGATCTTCGCCTTGGCCTTGCCGCCGAAGGATTCAAAAAGGCGCAGGATGAGTCCATCCCCCGTTTCGGCGCGCTTGATGCCGTCGATGATCACGGCAGGATTATCGCATTCCGCCATAGAGAAGCTTTCGGGAAGATCGCCCTCCCCTTCGGAAACAGGCAGAGAAAGGAGTGGCTGATTGAGCGCATAGGCCTCGCGGATCACGCCGGCAGCGCGGAAATCACCTATATGCGGCAAAAGAGCACAGGTGAAGGTATGGTAACCCTCATCCGCCGTGGGATCGGGCTCATCGGGGCATTTCAGCACCGTCAGCGCAAGGGTGCTTCCCTCCGCGCTATAGCCGTACTTACAGTCGTTGAGAAGTGCAAAGCCGTAGCCGTATTCCGAGATATCCACCCATTTATGGCCGCAGACCTCAAACTTCGCCTCCTCCCAGCTTGTGTTCTTGTGCGTGGGGCGCGTCACGTGACCGAACTGAATTTCATAGGTCGCCTCGTTTGCGTGGAGCGCGCAGGGGAAGAAGAGCTTCAGTATCTGATGCTTTTCGTGCCAATCGATCTCGTGCACGAGGTCGATGCGCGGAAGATCGGAATAAAGCCAAAGCGTTTGGCAGATTTTAGAATTTCGATAGGTATGCTCGATCGCAAAGCCCGCGCGCGTGCCGTCAAAAACGGGCGTGATCCTTGCATCCGCATCCAGAACGTAGGGCTTTTGCGCCGCATAGGGCGTCAGCTCCCACGCATCGTAGAGCAAGGGATAATCCTCGTGCGAGCGAAATTCATTCATATATGCGCCGTCGGGCACAAGCTCGCGCTCAGCGCGCTTATCATAGAGCGAGGTTATGCGCCCCGCACCGTCAAGACGGATGCGATAAAAGTCATTTTCCGCGCATCTGTCACCGATCACCACGCCGCAATCGGGTGCTTCGGGCTGGATCACCGCATAGCCGAGGGCGGGGATCTCCTTTTCGGTCGCGTAAGTCTTTCCATTCACCGTGATCTCGCCGCGGCGTGCAAAGCCGAGCGGATTGTAAACGAGAACGCCGCCCTCGGTATTCACGCGTGCCGCGATCGCCGCAAGCTTTTCCTTTTTCACCGCATCGGTATAGCCGAGAATTCTTTCGTAATCCTCCTTCGTAAATTCGTAAACCGAATGGACGCTCGAGCCGGGGAGAATATCGTGGAATTGGTTATGCAGCGTATCACGCCAGGCGAGATCCAGCCCCGCCTTATCGTATGCGCCACCGAAATAAAGATCCGTGACGGAAAGTGCCTCTGCCGCGCCGAGCGCAAGCTCGGAGCGTCGGTTGCCGCGCTTCGTGGCGGCCTGGGAGGTGTAAGTGCCTCTGTGGTATTCAAGATAGAGCTCGCCAACCCAGCGCGGCACGCGGCCGAGCTTTTTCGCGTTCTCGAAAAACTGCAAGGAAAGCGCCTTGGAATATTCGCCGAGCAGCGAAAGCCGCAGGACCGGCATTCCGGGGAAGCCCTTGGAAAGACGCGCGGCGTATTCCAGCATTTCGCGCGTGGGACCGCCGCCACCGTCACCGTGGCCGTAGGTATTCAGGGTGGCAGAGGCGTATTCCTTCTGCGAAAACCTATCCCACGCCCCCTTAATATAAGAGGGGGTGTTTTTTCCGACGTAGGAGGTTTGGCGGCGCGTCTCGCCGCTTTTGCTGCAATCCTGCGCGGTGATAAAGGAGGCGAGGATCTCGCTTCCGTCGATTCCCTGCCAAAGGAAGGCGTCTACGGGAAGTGTGTTCGTATCGTTCCAGCTGATCTTAGAGGTGACGAAGTGGTCAACGCCGCTCTTTTGCAGGATCTGCGGCATCGCGGCGCTATAGCCGAACACATCGGGCAAAAAGCAGATATGGCTTTCCTTCCCGAACTGCTCGCGCATATATTTCTTTCCGTAGAGGAGCTGGCGCACAAGGCTCTCGCCGCCTGTCAGATTGCAATCACATTCAAGGTAGAGAGCTCCCTCGATCTCCCAGCGTCCCGCCTGTGCAAGTGCCTTGACCTCGGCCATCTTCTCGGGCGCTTCCTCGTCAAGATAGCGGTAAAGTTCGGGCTGAGAGAGCATAAATTTATAGTCGGGGTATTCGCCCATCAGAGAAATTGCCGTGGCGGCCGAGCGCTGGATCTTCTCTCGCGTTTGTCTGCGATCCCAGCGCCATTCCACGTCAATATGCGTATGTCCGACGCAATGCACAACAGGCTTGCCCTCCACGGAGCAAAGCGCGCCGTAAAGCTCCTCCTCCATCACTTCGATCGCGCGCTCCACGCTTTCAAGGAAGGCGGGAGAATCAAGGTCGCGAAGATCCAGCACAGCATGCGCTCTGTCCAAAACGCGCATCACGGCGGCAAATTCCGCCGAGCCCTCGGGATAAACGTCGCGGCAGGCCTCGTAAGGAACGAGCATATCGAAATAGAGCTTTTCCACGCGGCGATGCACGGCAACCACGCGCGCGCTTACGGGGAAATGCGAAAACTGCGTGCCTGAATACAGATAGCAATCAATCGCATTCTGCGCATTCGCTTCCAACGGTGCAAGCGTGTGGTTTACATCCAAACCGCAGGTCATTTTTCCGTTTATGTAAAGAATTATTTGCGGATTCGTGGCATCCCATCCCGTCGCGCCCGTGACCATCTCGAAATAAAGCGCCTCGTTTTCACCCGCCACGGGCGTATTTGCCTCGGTCTTGATCCAATAGCGCTTATCCTTACCGTCCACGCAAGCAAAGGGCAGATATTCCCCCTCGGGCGCTTTATGCCCTACCTTATAATCCGCCATCTCCACGGCACGGAGCGGAATCTCCGCTAACGTGCGGCGCGATGCCGCCAAAAGAAGCTCGCAGCATTTTTGAATTTTAGGCAGGTAAAGATTCATCGTTTTTCCCCTTCTTTTTTAATCGATCTCCGAATAAAGGATCTTGGTGATCCTGTCAAAAGCAAGCGCATAAATGCTCGGTTCGTTAACGGTGGTTCGCGGTACGCCGAGGATTTTTCTCTTGTACCTTCATTTTACCAAAATCACGCTTGCATTTCAATCACTTTTATGATAAAATACTATCAGTATTGTGATATTTTCTACGAAATGAGGTGTTTTTCTATCAACATCAAGATTTTAAGGGCGGAAAGATTCGTCGATATGCATACCGAAATCGGCTACCGCATTGTGAATAGCCGCACCGAATACTTTACGGAGCATACGCACGATTACGCCGAGATCTTTATTATGCTGACGGGCAGAGCGCGCCACACCGTAGGAAAAATTACGCAAGATCTGCAGGCGGGCGACGTGGTTTTCATCCGCCCGAGCGACGCACATAAATACGCAAAGATCCGCGATGAGGAGTTCACCTTCTGCAATCTGACCTTCACGCAAAAAACGATGGAAAGCGCCTTTCTTTACCTCGGCGAGGGCTTCCCCTCCGCAGAGATGATGCAGAGCGAGACCCCGCCCCGCGCGCATTTGGATACCCACGCGTTAAAGCGCTTTTCCGAGCGGCTGAACCGCCTCGGCGGTATCGCACCGGAGGATACCTCACGCAGAAAAACCGCCCTGCGCATCCTTCTGATGGATATTCTGACCGCCGTTTTCTCGGATTTCACCCCTGCCTCCGAGCAAATGCCCGCGTGGCTCGACGATCTCTGCACGCGTATGCGGACGGAAGGCGGCTTCGCCCTCGGAAGCGCGCATATGCTTGCCCTTGCGGGCTGCACGCGTGAGCATCTCTCGCGCTCGGTGAAAAAATATCTTGGCATCACGGTCAGCGAATTCATTTCGGTCCTGCGCCTCAACTACATTGCGAATATGCTTCTCAACTCCAACAAGCCGATCTCTGAGATCATTCTTGACAGCGGCTTTAACTCCATCAGCCTCGCCACCACGCGCTTTAAGCAAAAATACGGCGTCTCCATGCGCCGCTTCCGCGAAACCCAAACCATCGGCGCGCCGCGCGCATAAATTGCCGCACCTTTTCAATACTTTTTTCGGTGTGGAAAATTTTTTTCGTTTTCATCGAAAAAAGTTGTTTTTATTCTGAAAATTTGTTAAACTATATAGAGTACGAAAAAAGGGTAAGGGGTACCTTCGATGATAAAAAAATTATATAAGCGCACTCTTGCGCTGCTTTTGGTATTGGTTATATGCACGTCCCTCGGCGTGACTGCCGCGGCTCAGGCGGGCGTCACAGTACCGATCGCGTCTACGTCGGATTACATATACAATACGGGCACGCGCGGCACGGTAGCGACCGCTCTTTCCGAAAACGCGCTCGCGTTCTACAGAGAGAACGGCACCTCGTATGCGGCGCTTTCCGCCTATGCGGGGGGCACGGGAGTCTCCGATGCGCCAAGCAGCGCACTGTACAACGCCCTGCAGACGCTGATGCGGGATGCGCACGATACGGTCACGAGCTATAACGGAACGAAAAGCCTCTTTCAGTACACGGACTGCGAGGGCGGCGGCGGTGTGATCTCCTCCTTCTATTCGGGGGCGCCGATCGGCCCGTCCTGGGACGGCGGCTGGAACCGCGAGCACACCTGGCCGGACAGCAAGGGACTCGGTGGCGACGATGAAAACGATATTATGATGCTCCGCCCCACCGCCTCCAGCGAGAACGGCGCGCGCGGCAATACCGCCTACGGCGAGAGCAGCGGCTATTATAACCCCAACACGGCATCGGGCGGCAGATACGACCTGCGCGGCGACG
>JAGBBQ010000059.1 GCA_017938425.1 Clostridia bacterium
CACGGAGGGGGTTTCCCAATCCTGTACGGTATCGCCGGATGCGGTGATCACGTCCTGCTTTGCAAAGGTAACGACCTCTGCCTCGGGAGCCATATAATTCTTTTTCATAATTACTATCTCCTTTCCTTACTGCAGGGTTGCCACGTACTCTACCGCATAGTAAGCGTAGGTGTAAAGTGCCGCGATCGCAGCCTTATGCTCCGCGCCCATTGCATTGTGATAATTCTCAATGCAGTAGCTGTAGGTCTCATCGCCCACGGAGATCGTAAGATCGCCGTAGAACTCGTTGATATACAGACCCGCGAAGGAAGCAACGCCGCCCTCGATGGTTGCGGTTACGGTGCGTCCGCTCGCAAGCGTAAGCGTTACGACTGCGCCGTCCTCTGCCTCGCCTGCCTCGATCGCAATCTCGATCGTGCCGGAGAGGTTGAAGCTGATCGCATTCAGAAGCACGTTCTCGCCCTTATTGTAGAGCTTCTCGGTATCAACAACCTGTGCCTCGTAGCCATCGGGAGCGCCGACGCCTGCAAGGAAGTCGCTCTCTACCATCGATCTTACGTACTCAACCATTGCGTAGGTGAGCTTATGAACGTCCGCATAATCCTCCGATGCAAGAACTGCTTTTGCATACGCGCCAATGCCGACGGTGAGCACGTGCTCGTTCTCGCCGATGACGACGGTCACGGTTGCCACCTGATCTGCTACGTTGGGAGCGATCGCGTCGGAGAGCTTATAGAAGCCGTCTGCCGCTACAAGCGTTGCAAGAGGAATCTCTGCGCCCGCATACTTGATCGTAGCGCCCGAAAGCGCCTCGGCGAAGTAGAGGTTCACGCCGATCTGGCTCTGGAGCGTCAGGCTCATCTGAACGGTACCTTCCGCAAGTGCCAGGGTCTTCTCTGCCTTGCAGTCACCCTCTACGGTGAAGGGAGCGTAGGAGTAGGTGAAGAACTGATCCAGAAGGACGTCTGCGTGAGAAGCCTTCGCGCCGATCGCCCAGTATTCCTTCATACCGAAGCCCCAATCGATGAGGGCGACGCCCTGCGAGCGAGGTACGTCCGTGCGGATCGGCACGTCGAAGGAAACGTATTTCCCCTCACCGTTTTTCCGATGGGAGAGCGCGCGGGGTGCATCCGAAAGCGAGATACCCTTGATGGAGGCGGCCTTGACCGTTCCTCCTATGACTGTGACGGAAAGCGTTACCTTGCCCGACGCATCCACGGCAGAGATCAGGGTCACCGCACTTGGCTGATATTCCGTGAGATCGAAAATACAGTTTTCATACGTAACCGAGAGTGCGTAATCCACCCCGGTGGAGCCGATTTCGGTGGGCGACTTCACGGCCGTTCCCTCTGCGTAGCGGAAGGTAAGGTCCTGCAAAGTAAATACAAAGGTCTTTCCCGTTCCGACCGTACCAATGAAGCTTATAAAAGCAGATTTATCCAAAAGCACCGTTCCGTTTCGGAAGATCACGCGCGTTTCGGTGGCGTGCTTCGCCTCCGACGTGACGGAAGCGGTTGCGCCGCCCGTGGTCAGCGTATGACCGCCAAGATCCACCGTCAGACGCCCCGGATTGTTGGAAAGATTGGAGATCGTGGTAGTGACGGTAAAGTCGCGGCGAAGAAGAATGATGCCGTTCGCCACGGAGCGCATCGTATATTCCATTCCGCCATCCGTAAAGAAATTGGCACTTGCGGTCTTATAGGTATACGTACCGTCGCCGTTATCCGCAAAGGCTACGAAGGGGTACGCAAGAACGGAAAGCCTATTGGACGGGATATCGCCATACGGCGTAGTGAGTGACATCGGTATATGTGTATAGCTCACGCCGTCCGTAGAGGTCGCGCCGAAATAATGAACCGTGCCGTTAAGGTCGGTGTACTTGATGCTGCCCGATTGATCCGCTGCACAAATCACGTGCAGGGGTTGGCCGTCACTTCCCTTACCGAGCGTGAGGCTGCCCGCGCGCTCGATGGTGAGATTCTTCTGATAGAAGGTGCCTACGGTCAGGCTGCCGCCGTTTACGTTCCAGTTCAGCTTATAGCCCGCACCGAAATAGCCCGCACGGATCGCAAAG
>JAGBBQ010000060.1 GCA_017938425.1 Clostridia bacterium
ATAACGCTTGGTGACCCTTGCGGCTCCGGTCCGGAGATCACCGTAAAGGCCATGCAAAATAAAGAGATTTATGATATATGTCGCCCGCTCGTGATCGGAGATGCGTGTGTGGTGCGGCAGGCACTTACCTTTGTCGGGGGGCAGATGGAGGTGCATGCGATTGAAAGTGTGAAGGACGCTGAATTTTCTCCGAGCGTGATCAATGTTTTTGAGGTGGGCGCGGTGCGAGATGCAAGAGCGCTTCCGCTCGGCACAGTCAGTGCTCTTGGGGGCGCAGCGGCCTTCGCCTATGTGAAAACCGCAATTGCACTTGCCATGGCGAGGCAGGTACACGGTACGGTAACAAACGCGATCAGCAAGGAGGCGATCAATCTCGCAGGGCATCATTTTTCCGGGCATACGGAGATTTATTCACATCTGACAGGGACAAAAAAATACTGCATGATGCTTGCGCATAAGGATTTTCGTGTCACGCACGTTTCTACGCATGTTTCGCTGCGTGAGGCGTGTGACCGATGCAAAAAGGACCGCATCCTTGAGGTGATTGAGCTTTCACACCGCGCATGCCTGGATCTCGGAATAGAGAGACCGAGAGTTGCTGTTGCGGGGCTGAATCCCCATTGCGGAGAAAACGGGATGTTCGGCACAGAAGAAAAGGAGGAGATCGCTCCCGCTGTTTTGGCGGCAAGGGAGCAGGGGATCGAGGCAATCGGCCCTCTGCCTCCGGATACGGTGTTTTCCCAAGCGGCCGGCGGATGGTATGATATCGTGGTTTGCATGTATCATGACCAGGGACATATCCCGACGAAGGTGCAGGGGTTTGTATACGATAGGGAGCATAAGAGGTGGAATGCCGTTGCGGGAGTCAATATCACGTTGGGACTTCCGATCGTTCGCACCTCGGTGGATCATGGAACTGCCTTTGACCATGCGGGTAAAGGGGATGCCAACGCGCTGAGTCTCGTCAACGCGATTGAATATGGCGCGCACCTCGCACGCCCGTATTTATGACAAAAATGTAAAAGTTGATTTTTTTTAAATTTTTTTAAAAAAACGATTGCCAAACGCGATAAAATGTGTTATAATATGACGTTAAAAAATTTCGCTAAAGGAAGTGTGTACAATGGATTATCAGGGAACTATATCGCGCGGTGTTCGTGCGCCCATTATCAAAATGGGCGATGACCTTGTGAGAATCACAGCGGATTGCGTTGTGAATGCCTCGAAGGAGCATGGCTTCCCTTTACAGGATAAGGATGTTGTTGCTGTAACCGAGGCGGTGCTCGCGCGTTCGCAGGGCAACTATGCCACCACCGATCAGATTGCTAAGGATGTGAGCGAAAAGTTCGGAGATGAGACGGTCGGTCTTGTCCTTCCCATCTTTTCGAGAAACCGTTTTTCGATGATCCTTAAGGGTATCGCCAAGGGCGTAAAGAAGCTGATCATCCAGCTCTCCTATCCGTCGGATGAGGTAGGCAATAGCTTCGTATCCCCCGAGCAGCTCATCGAAAAGGGCGTAAACCCCTATTCCGACGTTTTTACTGCCGAGCAGTTCAAGGCCACCTTCGGTGACGTGCGTCACACCTTCACGGGCGTAGACTATATCGAGTATTATCAGAAGACCGGCAACAACTGTCAGGTCATCCTCGCAAACAACCCTTGCGAGATCCTGAAATACACGAAGTTCGTGATCAATGCAGACATTCATTCGAGAAAGAGAACCAAGGCCGCTCTTCTGAAGGCGGGCGCAGAGAAGGTCGTCAGCCTTGATGAGATCCTTTGCAGATCTGTAGACGGTAGCGGATATAACGAGAAGTACGGTGTGCTCGGCTCGAACCTGGCGACCGAGAATAGCGTCAAGCTCTTCCCGAGAGATTGCCAGAAGTTCGTGGATGCGCTTTCCGAGGAGCTCTTCCGTATGACGGGTAAGCACATTGAGTGCATGGTATACGGTGACGGCGCGTTCAAGGACCCCGTCGGCGGTATCTGGGAGCTGGCAGACCCGGTTTGCTCTCCTGCATACACGAAGGGTCTTGAGGGCAAGCCCAACGAGATCAAGCTGAAGTACGTTGCGGATAACGAGCTTGCAGGCCTTTCGGGTGAGGAGGCCGTTGCCGCAATGAAGAGCATCATTAAGAATAAAGAGCAGGATCTGGTCAACAATATGAAGAGCCAGGGCACGACCCCCCGCCAGATCACCGACCTTCTCGGCAGCCTTGCCGATCTTACCAGCGGCAGCGGAGATAAGGGTACGCCTATTATCTTGATACAGAATTACTTCAAAAACTTCTCCATGTAATTTTTGGCTTCGATATTTTGCGATATTGCTCCGTATTCTCCCACTCGGCGTAGCGTTCTACGCCTTCGGGTCGAATAGCGAAACACTATCATCAAAATCTCTTCGCCAAAAAGATCTTCTAAAAAAGAAGGGCTCCGATATTTTGGCACTTATTCCGTTTTCTCACAGCTCGCCCTACCGTTGTAGGGTTTCGGCTCGAAGAACGAAAAAATCTGCTCAAAATCTCTTCGCCAAAAAGAGAAGGACTTCGATGTTTTGCGATATTGCTCCGTATTCTCCCACTCGGCGTAGCGTTCTACGCCTTCGGGTCGAATAGCGAAACACTATCATCAAAATCTCTTTGCCAAAAAGCTTGGATTTTAAACAAAAGGAAGATGCCTCGGCTTCTTCCTTTTTGTATTTTTTTCTTCACGCTTGCGAAGCAAGCTCATCACGGTCGGCGGAGCCGAGCGCATCACTTTCGCGAAGCGGAATCATCACGTTGGCCGAGGCTGCATATGCGGCCTCGGCCGATTCATCACTAAAAAAGAGACGCATTTTTTTGCGTCTCTTTTTTATATCAATATTCCTTCAGCTCCTCAAGAAATTCGCCGATGGCGACCTGGCGCTTTTCCTTCATGGAGATATTTGCCGCCATACCGATCGCGATGGACATAATGCCCGCCTCGGCGCTCGCGTTCTGTCCGAGCGTATCGTTCGAGAGTCCGCGGAAGAGGCTGTCGCGGATCATCTCGTCCGCGCCGCCGTGCCCCTCGCCGCCGTTTCCGAGCGGGATCTCCATACGGATCTTCTCGCCGCGGCGGTTGAAGATCAGGACCTCCTGTGCGCTGACCTCCTTGTAGTCCACGATCTGGTCCTTTCTCTCGGTGGCCTCAAGGCGTCCGTCCGTACCGTTGATCACGAGGCGGCATCCCTCGTAGGGAGAGTGTGCGGTCAGCGAGTAGTTCATAATGGCACCGCCGCTGTATTCCACGTTCACGGCAACCGAGTCCTCGATGCTGATCTCATCCGAGAAGACGCAGCGGTCGCGGATGTAGCCGTCCTCCGCCTCGTTCTCGTAGTAGAACTGTCTTAATTCGTCGTCTGCCTCGATATCCATATAGAAGCGGCACTTTTTCTTGTAGGGGCAGGTGAGGCATCGCTCGCCGCGCTCCTCGCGGTTCGGTCCGTAGAAGCGAAGCGTGCCGAAGGCGTTCACGCGCACGGGCTTCTCCTCAAGCAGCCAGTTGATTATATCAAAATGGTGGGTGGATTTATGCACGAGAAGCGAGCCGGAGCATTCGCGGCGGCTATGCCAGCGGCGGAAGTAATCCGCGCCGTGATTGGTGTTGAGAAGCCACTCGAAATGCACCGAAAGCACCTTGCCGACGACGCCCGAGGCGATCAGCTCCTTCAGTCTCTTATAAAGCGGATGATAGCGAAGATTGAAGGTGACGGTCAGATTTTTGCCGGTCTTTTCCTTCATCTCGCGGATCTTGACGGCGTTCTCAAAGGTCGTTGTCAGCGCCTTCTCCACGATCACGTCGTAGCCCTTTTCCATCGCGCGAAGCACGTATTCTGCGTGATCGCAGTCACGCGGAGTGACGATCACGGCATCCGGCTTCACGGTGTCGAGCATCGTGTCAAAATCGTCAAAGGCGGGGATCTCTTTTTCGCAAAGTCGCGAAACAAGCTTCATGCGCCCCTTGTTTGGATCGTAAACGCCCGCAAGCTCTGCGCAGTCCGAAAATTCCTTCACCATCGGAACGGCATAGGAGAGAACGCCACGCATACCGCAGCCAACAAGAACATACTTTTTCATAATCTTTTTCCTTTGCTTGAATTTATTATGTAAATAATTGTTTGCTTATCGATCTAAAAAAGGACGAAGAAGCTTTTTTACGCGTATACGAGGCGAAGTGCCACGGGATTCAGCGTGATCGCCATCAGAGCGAGCGTGAGTGTATCCCCGGAGGCAGAAAATTCCGTTTTCCGCCATTTTCCGTCCGCGGTGAGCGTATAGATCTCCTTGACCTTACGTGCGCTGACGAGCGCGATCTCGTCGATAGGGTCTGTACCGATGTTGAAGAGGAAGGCGTAGCCGCAGCCGTCCTCGCCGTGCGCAAATTTGAAGTAGACCTCCTCGTCGCCCTTATAATAGAGCGGAAGATCTCCCGTGCGCGAAAGCAGTCTTATAAACTGCTCCTTTCTCGATTGGTTGAGGAAGGAGAAGGCTTCGCCATAGGTGAAGGGCGTATTCGGCGTGCCTGCGAAGGTGATGCATCTGCCGCCCCTTTCATTTTCAAAATAAACGCAGCCGGGGAAGAGAGGGACCGTCTCCTTGCCGCCCTTCAGATGGTAGAGCGTGGAGATCTCCTCTGCACCTTCGGCAGGGATGAGCTCTAAAGCCTTCTGCTGTCTTGCACATTTTCTGTCAATGCCGATGCCGATATGCTCGGCCGTGATCTGCATGCCGTTCCACGCGCGCGCCTTGACGCCCGTGAGGTGTGAAAATCCGCGTGCCTCCAGCGCTTTTGCCGCCGCGCCCGAAAGCACCGCCGTGCCCGAGAGCATTTTTTCTATCTCTGCATCGGTAAAGCCGTCCGCTCTCGTATCATCAAGAAAGACCGCGCCGCCGTTATTTTTGGAAAAATACAGAGGCAGTCCGAGGCGCTCCAGAACGCAGTAGGACCACCGCTCCTCGCTGTTCTGATGCGGGAAGGTGTACTGCGGCACGCTCTGCAGAGGGATGCGGCAGCCGTCGTAACGCAGGGTGGGCACGAGTGCCGAAAGCGTTTCGTAAAAGCCGCGGTTTTTGCCGAGCACCTTGCGGTAGGCCTTGCCGCTTTCGGGCTCAAAGGTCATAAGTCGCGTGATCCAGTGCTTTGCGCCGGCCGCGCCCTCAAGGATCGAGAGCGTGAAATGCGAGTGCAGGGAATATGCGCCCGTGGAGTAGCGGTTCTGGGGGCAGGTATCGGTCTCCGCCAGGATGACCTTCACCCTCTCATCGAGGAACGCGACCTCCTGCGCCATACGGAAGGCAGGTGCGCTTAAATATCTCGGTCCTGCGGGGGTGTAGTTGCCGTTGTTGACGCGTACGGTCGGGGGATTGCCCTCGCCTGCGAGGATCACGGCAATGTCGCTTGCAAATTCGGTGGACTGACCGCAAAGGCAGAAGATGCCCTTCATATTCTTATCCACGGCGTCGATGCCCGCACGCATAGCGCGTGCCCCCTCGAGAAGCGACTCCCTCACCGAGTCCACATAAGCATCGTGATAGAGCGCATATTCGGGATGCGCGGGGTTTTTGAGAATTTCGTAAAGTGCCTCACGCGAGATCGCCTTTCCGACTCGTTTTTCGACCGCCGCAAGATGCAAGGGGCAGCCGCAGCCGTCCGCCTTGCGGTTCATCAGGCGAAAGTCGTCATCCACCATAATGACGGCGGGGTTATAGGAGGCGAGGATCCTGAACTGCTCGTAAAGATAACGATGAAAATCCTTATCGTAGGGGCAAACGGTGCCCTGAGGCGCGTCGCCGTTCAGCGGAATATAGTCCTGAAAGCCGTTTTGCTCGTTTAAGGGATAGCCGTGACCGATCGTGCATTGCACGAGGATGCCGCAGGGAAGCCCCATTTCTGCAAGCCTGTCACGGAAGCGCTTGTACTTCTCGCCCTGCTGCTTTGCCTTGTTGATAGCGGGAATGCCCTCGGGCACGAGCTTTACGCAAAAGAGCGCGCAGGTTGATGCACCGCTTTCGTATTGCGCCTTGATGTCCTCGCAGATCTCTTCGAGGTGATCCTCAAAAAGCGGCATGATCGAATAGTTTTCCATAAGATACCTCCCGGATGGATAGATTGCTTTTAGGATAGCATAAAAGAAGAAAAAAGGCAATAGCGGGAGGAAAATATTTCGTCACTTTTTTCGCACCTTTCCTCTTTATTGTACCACGGTTTCAAAAAAATGGGAATTCAACATATTGCAAATATTCGATGTTATATATAAAATCTTGCAAAAAGGCGTCTCGTTAAGACTTCAATAAGATAAAGATAAAAAGAGGAAAATGCAGTGAGATGGATAATTCAGTGGATTCTCGGTGAGAACACCTCGGGGGGGTAAGCGGATTTAAAAATAAAAGTGGAGGCACCGCTTACAGTGTCTCCACTTGCTTTTTTATTGGGTTATCCCCGAATGCGACAGCCCTGCGTATTTAAATACATACCTTGACCGCCTCGCCGCTTTCGGCAGACTGAAAGGCCGCCTCCATCACGCGAACGACGCGCAGCGCCTGCTCGGGCAGGATCTTGAGGGGCGCACCCTCAATGGCGTCCACAAGCTGACGGTAGGTAGGATCGAGGTTGTCCTCGATCCCCTCGGGCTCGGAAAGCGTGATCTCCCTTACGGTCGAGGGATCTCTCGGCGCCATCGTTTTCGAGGGGCCGACCTTGTTCTGTGCGATCTCCACGCCCCACTTGTCATCACGGGAGAGGGGCTGTATGACCTTGCCGGTGCCAACCCATTCGTCCACCACCATCGTGCCCTCCGTGCCGAGCACGTAAAAGCGCGGATGCTTGATGAAGTTATTGGTCGAAACCTCGATGTGCGCCACGAGTCCGCCCTCAAAGGTGAGTGTCAAGCGGAAGTTGTCATCCACCTCGGGATAGTAGACAGAGAACATCTTACAGTACACATCTGTAACCTTTTCTTTACAAAAATACATAATTTGGTCGATCAGATGCACACCCCAGTCGAAAAGCATGCCGCCGCCCTGCGCCTTGCTTGTGCGCCATCCCTCGGGCATTCCGCGCGATCCCTCCACGCGGGATTCGATCACGTAGGGCTTGCCGATAAGGCCGCCCTCGATGGCGCGGCACATCGTGATAAAGTCGCGGTTTACGCGGCGGTTCTGATCCACGGTGAAGATGAGACCCTTTTCCTTGGCCTTCGCCATGATCTCGATAAGCTCCTCGGCCGTCATCGTCACGGGCTTTTCGCAAAGCAGATGCTTTCCGGCATCGAGAACGCGCAGGGCGAGCGCCTTGTGCGAGTCGTTCGGCGTTGCCACCAGAACGATGTCGATCTCCTCATCCGCAAGAAGGGCATCCACCGAGCCGTAAGCGATATAGCCCTGCTCGACCGCCGCCACACGGCGCTCCTCCTTGATATCGTAAACGCCCTTGAGGCGAACGCGCACGTTTTTCTTTTCGAGCTGCTTGCGGTGGTTGCCCGCCATACCGCCGTAGCCGATGATGCCGAGGGTATAGATTTTTTCGCTTACGCCCACCACATCGCACCTGCGCTTTCTCTGATGATCATAGGACGGAGGAAGTCGATCGCCTTCTCGAGGCCCTCAAGCGGGCTCATCAATCCGTCCTCGTGCTCAATGCTGATCGCCCCGCGGTAGCCTACGCTTTGCAGGATGCTGAAGATATCCTTCCATACCTTGGCATCGTGGCCGTAGCCGACGGTGCGGAAGATCCAGGAGCGATCGGTGAGATTTGAAAGGCTCTCCGTATCCAGCACGCCGCGCGTTGCCACGTTCGCGCCGTCGATGCGCGTATCCTTGGCGTGAAAGTGATAGATCGCCCCTGCCTTGCCGAGCAGCTTGATCGCCTCGGTGATCTCGATGCCCTGCCAGAAGAGGTGCGAGGGGTCGAGGTTGGCACCGATCCCGTCGCCCACCGCCTCGCGCAGGCGCAGAAGCGTGGTCGGGTTATAGCACATAAAGCCGGGATGCAGCTCGAGCGCGATCTTGCTTACGCCGTGCGCCTTGCAGAGCTTCACCTTTTCCTTCCAATAGGGGATGAGCACCTCGTTCCACTGCCAGTCGAGAATTTTTGCGTAATCCTCCGGCCAGGCGCAGGTCACCCAGTTGGGATTCTTGCTCTCCGCACAGTCGCCGGGGCAGCCGGAGAAGGTGACAAGGGTATCCACGCCGAGCTTTTCGGCAAGGTATATCGCATCGTTGAAGTCTCTTTCAAAGACTTCGGCGACCGCCTTGTCGGGATGGATGGGGTTGCCGTGCACGGCGAGCGCGCAAAGCTCCACGTCGTATTTTTTAAGAAGCGCCTTCAGCGCGTCGATCTTCTCGGGATGCTTCAGATAGTCGCCCGCATCGCAGAGCGCCTTACCGGGATAACCGCCGACGCCGAGCTCCATCGAATGCACGCCTGCCTTTGCAAGATAGGCAAGTGCGCCCTCCAGCCCCATATCCGCAAGCACGGGGGACATAACCGCAAGTTTCATAGTGTTCTCCTTTTGTGCAAAGAGAGAGGCATTTTTTTGTGCCTCTCTTTTTTGTTTTTATAAGCCGAAGGTGTTCTTCAGATATTCGCGGCTCTGGCGCACCGCCTCGAGCGCAGGGGTCTCGTAGGACTGATCCTGCTCCACGATGAGAACGTCGATGCCGGCATCCTCTGCGGCGGCAAGCACCGCACCGAAGTCAACCACGCCCTGGCCGACGGGTCTGAAGCGGAAGAGGTTTTCCTCTTTCGACTTCTTCACCTCGCCGCCCTCGATCAGCTCGTAGACCGCACCCTTGACGGCACCCTTGCAGGTGAAGTCCTTGAGGTGCGCCATCGTCATGCTCTTGTAGGCGTATTTTTTGATGTATTCCGCGGGGCTCGCGCCGCCGTAGGTCACCCAGCAAACGTCAAACTGCGGCGCGATCGCGCCCTCATTCGTTTCGGTAAAGACGCGGTCGATGATCCTCTTGCCGTCGATCTCTTCATACTCGAAGTCGTGGTTGTGGTAGAAGAGGCGCATACCGTACTTCTGCACCTTCTCAGCGCACTCGTTGAAGTAAGCGAGCGAGCCCTCAAGGTCGTTTTTGTAATTGTCGATGCCGTAGTAGGGAATGGTGAAGTTCTTCACGCCGAGCGACTGCAGAAGCGCAAGGTTTTCGTCGGTCACGCAGGTGGAGTGCACGGAGATCAGGGTGAGCCCGATCTCGTCGAGCAGCGCCTTTGCCTCGCTTGCAGAGAGACCGTAAAAGCCTGTGCCCGCACTCTCCACATAGTCGTAGCCCGCCGCCTTGACGGCCTTCAGCGTGCCGACAAGGTCCTTGGCAATATCCTCTCTAACGCTGTAAAGCTGGAGGCCGATCTTAAACTGTTTCATTTTCTTCTCCTTTTCAGATCTTAGGAATGTTGACCTCAACCTCGCGGCCGAGCTTCGAGGACTCGTTGATCGCATCGATCAGCGCCTGGTTGATGATGATCTGCGAGGAGGGAACGGGAGCCGCGCCGCCGTTCTTGACCGCATCAAGGAAGGAGCGGATCTTCAGATAGAAGTTGTCGTACTTGTTGGCAGCCGCCATCGGGAATTCGGTGATGACGTCTTTGCCCGCAATTCTCTGATAGAGCTTCAGCGGGCCGCCGATCGAGCCGTTCCAGCACTCGGTCGAGGGAATGCGGAGCGAGCCCTTCGTGCCCATAATGATGGTGTCGCCGGGGGTGTCGAGATGCATCGCCCAGGCAATACGGAAGTCAAGCACGATGCCGCCCTCCAGACGGATGAAGGCTGCGCCGAAATCGTCAACGCCGAAGATATTCGCGTACTCTGCGGGCTTGCCCTCGGAGGTAAAGTATTCGGGATCCTTGCCGAAGTAGTCCGAAACGTAGCCCGAAACGGTCAGAGGCTTCGGATAGCCGATCGCATTCAGCACCATATCGAGGGAGTAGCAGCCGATGTCGCCCAGTGCGCCGATCGCGCCCTTATCCTTCTCGATGAAGGTCGTGCCGAAGGGGGTGGGGATGCCGTGACGGCGGCCGCCGCCGGTCTGGATGTAGTAGATCTTGCCGAGCGCGCCCGACTCCACGATCTGCTTCACCATCTGCAAATTTGACTCAAAGCGGGGCTGGAAGCCGATGGAGAGCACCTTGCCGGAGGCCTTTTCTGCCTTGCAGATGGCAACCGCCTCGTCGAGGGTCACGCACATAGGCTTCTCCAGCAGCACGTGCACGCCGTGCTCGAGCGCGTAGATGGTGCACTCTGCGTGCGTCGCGTTGTAGGTGCAGACGCTGACGGCATCGCAGATGCCCGCGTCGATCAATTCCTTGTGAGAGGGGAAGCACTGCACGTTCTCAAGCCCGTAGGACTTAAAGAACTCCTCCGCCTTGCCGGGGATGAGATCCGCACCGCCGACGATCTCGACGTCGGGCATCTCGAGATATTTCTTCATATGCGCGCCTGCGATCCATCCGGTACCGATGATACCAACGCGGATCTTCTTGCCTGCATCGATCTTCTCTTCGCTTTGATCAAACTTAAAAGCATCAAGGTCAGTACATTTTTTTGCCATTTTTATGTCCTCCGTAGGTTTTGACTTGATTTTTTTGAAAGCTATGCTATATCTATATTAACACAGTAAATTTACTCTTCGCAACTGAAAAATTGCCTATTTTATGCACTATATTGACTTTTTTTTGAATTCTTTTTTTGAAAAATCAGATTTCCGGAATGGAAACCTCAACCTCGCGGCCGAGTCTTGCGGAGGTATGCACCGCGTCGATGATTGCCTGGTTGATGATAATTTCCGAGGTGGGCACGGGGGCTTTGCCGCCGTTCTTCACAGCATCAAGGAAGGAGCGAATCTTGAGGTAGAAGTTGTCGTGCTTGTTGGGAGCAGCCATGGGGAACTCGATGCAAACGTCCGTGCCCGCAACTCTCTGATAAAGCTTCAGCGGGCCGCCGATCGAGCCATTCCAGCACTCGGTGGAGGGAATGCGAAGGCTGCCCTTCGTACCCATGATGATGGTGTCGCCGGGGGTGTCGAGATGCATTGCCCAAGCAATACGGAAGTCGAGAATAATGTCGCCCTCCAAGCGGATAAAGGCTGCGCTGAAATCGTCAACGCCGAAGATCTCTGCGCGCTCTGCGGGATAACCGCCGGAAACGTGGTAATCGGGATCCTTGCCGAAATAATCCGAGGTATAGCCCGAAACGGTCAGCGGCTTCGGATAGCCGATCGCGTTCAGCACCATATCGAGGGAGTAGCAGCCGATGTCGCCCATCGCGCCGGTGACGCCGGTGTCCGCCTTTAAAAAGCTTTCTCTTCCGGGGATGCCGTGGCGGCGGCCGCCGCCGGTCTGTATGTAATAAATCTTGCCGAGCGCGCCCGACTTCACGATCTCCTTCACCATCTTCATGTTGGCATCAAAGCGGGGCTGGAAGCCGATGGTCAGAATTTTGCCGGAGGCCTTTTCCGCCTTGCAGATGGCAACGGCTTCGTTAAGAGTAACGCACATGGGCTTCTCAAGAAGCACGTGAACGCCGTGCTCCAGCGCATAGATCGCGCATTCCGCGTGGGTTGCGTTGTAGGTGCAGATGCTAACGGCGTCGCAAATTCCCGCATCGATCAGCTCCTTGTGATCCTTGAAGCATTTCGCACCGGTAACGCCGTATTTTTCAAAAAATGCCGCAGCCTTGCCTTCCACGAGGTCTGCACCTGCCACGATCTCAACGTCGGGCATTTCGAGATATTTTTGCAGATGCGCCTCGGCAATGCCTCCCGTTCCGATGATGCCGATGCGGATTTTCTTATTTGTATCAATCGTCTGTTCGCTCTGATCAAACTTAAAAGCATCAAGGTCAGCACATTTTTTTGCCATTTTTATGTCCTCCGTAAGTTTTGACTTGATTTTTTCGGAAAGCTATGCTATATTTATATTAGCATAAAAAATTTACTCTTTGCAAGAGATAAATTGCTAAATTCTTGTACTTTATTGACTTTTTGGAGAAAAATGAAAAACGAAAAGATATTTTTCAAAAATCCGAACCGACCCGCAAAATGCCTTTGGGGCGCTCCGCGCTCCGCAGGGGGGCGTGGCTCCACGCTTCATTTTCACCCCGAGCTTGAGTTCCTCGTCATTGATGCGGGGCGTATGAGCAATCAGCTCGAGGGGGCGGAATATATCACGAACGAAGGGGATATCATCTTCTTTAACAGCCGCGTGCCGCACGCCACGCAGTATCTGTTGGACGGCACGGTGCAGCATATGGTGCAGTTCAAGGCGCCCTCCACCTTCCGCGGTGCTCTGCGTTATCTTTCGGATCTTCTCTTTCGCACGGTGGCGCCCGTGTTCATTTTCCATCCCGAGGATGCGGACCACGCAGAGCTGAAGGCGCATCTTCTCGATATGATCGAGCAGGATGCCGAGACGGGCGTGGCGGGAGACTATCGCATCACCGCGGATATATACTACATTATTTCTTTGCTCCACCGCCGCGGTCTTTTGGCAGACGAGCGCGCCGCCTTTGACTTCGGGCAGCTCGCAAAGCTCGTGCCGCTCTTTGAATATATTGATGAGCATTACGCCGAGGAGCTCTCGCTTGAGGACTGTGCGGCGCTGCTTTGCCTCAATAAGAGCTATCTCTGCCGCCTCTTTCGCACCGCGACGGGAACGACGCTCTGGGATTTCATCAATTTCGTGAGAGTATCCAAAAGTGAGGAGCTGCTGGCAGGGAAGATGAATCTTTCCGAGATCGCCTACGAGGTGGGCTTTTCTTCGCCCTCGTATTTCCACCGGACCTTCCGCAAATATAAGCAGATGTCGCCCTCGGAATACAGAAAGCTTTACAGCGGGTATGACCTTATGCTTCTCGGATAAAATAGCAAAAAAGCACTTGCTTACAGAAGGTAAGTAGGTGCTTTTTATAATTTTATAAGCTGCCGTTATTCTCCGATGCGCGCGCGGCTTTTGAATTGCCGTGGCGTGATGCCCGTGTCCTCCTTGAACACGCGGCAAAAATAGGAAACGCTCGAAAAGCCGCATTTCATGCTGACCTCGGTGATGGAAGTCTCGTCATTCGCGAGCATATCCTTTGCCAGCGTGATCCGTGTTTTCAGAACGTAGTTCATCATGGTCATGCCCGTGCTTGCCTTGAATTTCCTGCAAAAATAGTATTTACTGATATGAAGATTTTCGCAGATGCCGTCCACGGTGATCTCGCCCGCGATATTTTGGTTGATATATTCGATCGCGCGGCTCACCGTCCCCTCCGTTGCTTGAATGTCGGCGGTGGAAAAGCGATCCAAGGCGATCAGCAGCTGCATCACGGCCGAGGCGAACGCGAGGTCGCCGTACGGCTCACCGCATGCATTCACACTCTCAAAAATCTCCGCCACGCGCGCTCTCTGTGCTTCGGGAATGGGCGCATACACGAAGTTTTTTTCCTTAAGCTGATGAAGCCTGCCGCCGCGGCAAAGGGAAAAGATGCGCTCAAAAAGCTCTTTGGGAATAAAAAGCTTGCTTCTGGTATATCCGGACGGATCGTTCGGCAGGGTATAGTGATACCGCCCTCTTCCGATCAGACAGAGCGTACCCGCCGAAAAGGGGTAGGATCTCTCGGCGCAAACGATCGAGCCGCCCCCCGCATGCACGAAGAGGACCGTGACCGCATCGGTGGCGTGCCAGGTCTTGAAAAGGGCATCCTTTCCCTTTTCCATGTATATAAACTTTGTTTTCGGTTTTATCACTGTACCTTACCCCCAAAAATCGGATTCACCTCAGTATACCACGGGAAAACGCGGAATGCAAGATAAGATCAAAAAAACGAAGGGCAATACGAGTAAAATAATAAGCAATATTTCTATATAATCCCCCGTTCTTTTATATTACAATAAAGCTGTCAATAAAAATAAGGGAGAATGGATATGGGCTATAACAAAGAAAAATTTGACGGTGTTTTTACCGCGCTTCTCACCCCCTTCGATAAGGAAAATAAGATCAACGAGAAAGCACTGCGCGAGCTCGTTGCTCTCAACCTCAAAATGGGCGTGAAGGGATTTTACGTTTGCGGAAGCACGGGGGAGGCCTTTCTCATGTCGAAGGATGAGAGAGCGCGTGTAATGGAGATCGTGAAGTCTGAGGCGGGAGATGCTACGCTGATCGCGCACATTGGATCGGTGAACGAAATGGAGGCAACCGCGCTTGCAAAGCATGCGAAGGCTTTGGAATATGATCTCGTTTCCTCTGTGGCGCCGTTTTATTATAAATTCTCCTTTGAGGAGATCAAGGGCTACTACTGCCGCCTTGCGGATGCGGCCGAGCTGCCAATGCTTGTGTACCATATTCCCGTGCTCTCGGGCGTGAATATGGGTGTAAACGATCTTGGCGCGTTTTTGAATGACGATCGCTTTATCGGCATCAAATATACCTCAAACGATTTCTTCATGATGGAGCAATGCAAGACCGCTTTCCCCGAAAAGGTGCTGTATAACGGCTATGACGAAATGTTTCTTGCGGGGCTTTCTATGGGGGCGGACGGTGCGATCGGTAGCACATACAACTTCATGGCAAATAAATTTGTTCGTATCCGGCAGCTTTTTAATGCAGGCAATATCGCCGAGGCGCAAAGGGTTCAAAAAGAGGCCAACCGCATCATAGCCATTCTCTGCAGACTCGGCGTGCATCGCTCGGAGAAGGAGATCATGAATCAGATGGGGCTGGACTTCGGCGTATGTCGCCCACCCTTCGGCGCGCTGTCATCCGAGGATAAGGCTCTGATCAAAAAAGAGATCCTTCCGTTTATTTAAGGAGACGCGCTATGCTAAAGCTGAAGCAATTTGAAAAGATCGCCTTTTGCTATAACGGCAAGCAGGCAGATCTTTCGGCGCAGGTTGAAAAGATTATGGAGGAGGAGGGAAGCCTCACCACCGTTTATCGGATCGCAGACGGTCTGCATATTACAAACCGTGCGAGGAAAATTGAAAAATTCGGTGCATACGAATGGGACAATGTGATCGAAAGCACCCGTGCCACGGAAAGCAAAATTATCAGCGAGCTTTGGGACGGTGTTCTTTCCTTGGATATCGGGCACGAGGAACGGTATGTCCCCCGCGGCGGCGCGGCCGCGATTGAGGAGGGCACGATGGTCTACGCTCCGAACGGCTCGGTCTGTCGGTATTTTGAGTTTTACACGGAACGCGAGCGCGAGGTTTATGCGCACGTAAGACAGCGACATCTGCACATGGGGGATACGAGAGAATATACCGCCTCGGGCGGCAGGAGCAGTGAGGAGCAAGCGCCCTTCTTTGAGGTAAGATACGGGAATAAGGGCGTGATCTTCGCCGTTGGCTGGACGGGGCAATGGAAATGCTCGATCACACGAAATGAGGACAGTGTGACGATCAAAACCAAGATCGAGGATACGCATTTTAAGGTCTTGCCGGGTGAAAAATTTCGCACCTCCTCTATCCTTGTTATGCCTTATGAGGGAACGAGGGAGGCGGCGCACGCCAAGTGGAGACGGCTTCTGAAGGAACACTTTTCGTTGATGGGCGGAGAGGGAAACCGAACATACGCCCCACTTTCCCTTCTTGTCTGGGGCGGAAGCACGAGCGAAAGTGTGCTAAGCGATATTGCCTTTATCAAGAAAAATAAGCTCCCCTTTGAATACCTTTGGATGGATGCGGGCTGGTACGGTATTGATACGCGCCCCAATAAAAGCGCCTTCGTGGACGAATGGAAAAAGCACACGGGCGATTGGCGCGTGAGCCATCACATTCATCCGGGCGGGCTTCTTGACGTATTGGCGGCGGCAGAGGATTCCAAAATGAAATTCCTGCTTTGGTTTGAGATCGAGCGCGTAAACCGAGGGACGCCCATTGCAAGGGAGCATCCCGAATATATGCTGGACAGCGGGGATACGAGCAAGGATCTTCTTTTAAATCTCGGAAACGAGGCGGCGTGGCAATATTGCTTTGATACGGTCGTTCAAAAGATCGAGGCGCTAAGCATTGGGTGCTTCCGCTTGGATTTCAATATGTCGCCGCTTCCGTATTGGCGCGCGGCAGATGCCGAGGATCGCCGCGGTATCAGTGAGATCCGTTATATTGACGGTCTTTACCGCCTCTTTGATGCGCTTCTTGCTCATTTTCCCGATCTTATCATTGACAATTGCGCCTCGGGCGGCAGGCGGATCGATATAGAAATGATAAGGAGAAGCGTTCCGCTTTGGCGCAGCGATTTTCAGTGCGCGAAGAAGTGCGATGTTTCTGCCAACCAAACCCATCACCAAACCTATAATACCTGGGTTCCTTATTCGGGCAGCTGTGGCGGCGATAGCCTCGATGAATACCGTCTGCGCAGCTCCTACGATTCTTCTCTTGCTTTGTCAAGAGGCATTCTGGATGCAGGGGATGCGGGCGAGGTGTGTGTCTTTTTGACGAAATACTTAAACGAATATAAGAGACTGCGCCCTTATTTCTCCGAGGATTTCTATCCGCTCACGAAGGCTTCCGAGGAGCTTGACGTATGGAGTGCTATGCAGTTCCACCGTCCCGCGGAGGGAGATGGCATCGTTCAGATCTTCCGAAGGGAAGAGGCGCCCTACGATAGCGCAACCTTCAAGCTCTTCGGGCTTGATAAGGACAAAAATTATGCCTTTGAGGATATGGACGGCGGCGAGCCGCTCGTGATGCGAGGCGATGCTCTCCTTGGCGAAGGATTTTTCGTTACGGTCAAGGAAAAGCGCAAGGCGAAGGTGTATTTATACAGAGAAATTCCGTAAAAAACGCGGACGGAGAAAATTGAAATTCTCCGTCCGTGTTTTTTTTAACTTTTGATTTCGACAGAAGCCTGCTCCGTTTCGATGCTTATATCCGTTCCGAGCACCGAAAGCGTGGCCGTAACGGCTGCGGGCTTTTCGATCCTTGCTTTGAAAATACCGTTTTTATATTCCCAATCGATCGAGATCTTGCCAAACCGTGTTTTCACGGCGTAGCGCGAGGCGCAGTCATCGCTGTAAAGGAAGGGCGCGAAGGTCACCGTGTCGAAGCCCACGCCATCGTTGCGGATACCGCCGATATAGGGAAGAACGAAGTCCATCGGCGAGGCGTACATATGGTGCAGGCGGGATTCCTTGCCCTCGAAGTCCTCCCAGAGCGTGGTCGCGCCGAGGCTGTACCAATGGCCGAAGGAGGGGTATTCCTCGGTGGTGAGCATCTTGTAAAGCACATCCGCGTGCCCGTATTTTGCAAGCGAGCCGAAGAGCGCCTTCATGCCGAGAATGCCGCAGGGCGCGGTATAGCGCACCGCCGCGAGCTTCTCCGCCAGGCGGTCTGCCATGCGCTGCGCATCCGTCTCTTCCACGATGCCGAAGAAGAGTGCCATCGCGAGAGCGCTCGGCGAATCGTTATCCGCTTTGTCGCCGTCGATGTATTTTTTGCGCAGGGCTCTCCTGTAATTTTTCGATTTTTGCAAATAAATATTTGCATCTTTATCGCCAAAACGCAGCAAAGCCTCGCCGAAAAGACGCAGCATCTCGATGTAGAAGCAGGTGTCGGAGAAGGGGTTGGACGCTACGTCATCTTCGCCGCGAAGTGTGATCGGGGGCTTCCAGTCCTTGAGGCCAACGCAGATGATGCCGTCGTTTACGTAGGTGTCGATATAGGAAAAATACTTCTTCGCATAGGGGCGGATGAGCCGATAGGCCGAGTCGTCGCCGTAGGCTCTGTAGATCGCCTCGGGGATGAAGAAGAGAGCCGAGTCCCACGAAGGACCCGCGGCCCAGTTATAGCCCCAGCCCGCGGTCGGGCAAACGCAAGAGATCTGTCCGGTTTTCAACTGTGAATCAATGATATCGAGAAGATATTTTTTGTACGCCTTTCGCATGTCGAAGCGCAGGCAGGCGTGCGCCGCGGAGAGAGAGGCATCGCCCGTCCAGCCGTTTTTCTCGCGGTGCGGGCAGTCCTCGGAGAAGCCGTGGAAGTTTGCGAGCAAGGAGGTGCTTGCCGCCTCGGCGAACCACTGTATGTGCTTGTCGGAGGTGTAAAAATCATCGAGCGGCTTAAGATCCGTGCGGATAAAGAGCGCGGTGATCTCATCGTCCTGCGGTGCGGCGCCCAGCACCTCCACGAATTGGAAGCCGTGGTAAACGAAGGATGCGTGATGCGTTTCCTTTTGGCCGCCCTTGAAGATATAGGTATCCTCGGAGAAATTCTCGATGTCCTGATAGCAACCGATGTGACTGCTGTCAAGCTCGTTGCCATCCAGCACCTCGCCGTAGCGGATCGTCATTTTTGTGCCGCGCTTTGCCTTCATCGAGATCTCGCAAACGCCCGAGATGCCCTTGCCGAAGTCATAAACGCGTCCGTTTTTGGATGCAAAGCTTCGCACGGGCTTCAGCCTCTCGCAGATGCGCATCGGAGGCAGGGTCTGCTTTTTCAGCGCGCCGCCCGGATGCGAAACGAGGGATGCGTGGCACCAGGCGCCGTCGTTAAAATCGGCATCCAACCAGCCGTCCTCCTGCCTTGCATCGTACCGCTCGCCCACGCGCATTACGCTATAGTAGCAGGGGCCGACGAAGCGGCGCACGCCGTCCTCGCCAACTACGCGGTTAACGCGGAAGCTCTCGTCGCTCTCCACGAGGATCTCGCCGTCGCACAAGAGTGCAAAGAGCAGCTTCTGGAAATCTCTCCAGGGCGCGGCGTAAAAGCTCCAGGTGTCCTTTTCACTTTGATTGAAGTAGCCGCTTGCCACCTCGACCGAGATCAGGTTTTCGCCCGCGCGCAAAAGCTTTGTCACGTTATATTCGCAGAAGAGAACGGTCTTTGTATAATCGGTAAAGGCGGGCGCGAGCACCTCGTCGCTCACGCGCTTGCCGTTGATATAAAGAGCAAAGCAACCAAGCCCCGCAATGCGTGCGAGCGCCTTCTTCGGCAATTTTTCAAGGGTGAATCTTTTCCTGAAGCGAAGGGTGGGATTATCGGTCCGCACCCTGCGGCCGATCACGCGCACGTCACAGCCGATGAAGCGCGCATTCCCGAAAAGAGAAGCCATAAATCGATCTCCTATATTATTTTTTCTATATTGTAGCATAATCTTTGCCTTTTGTAAAGTAGAAAAAAGCGAATATCCCTTGAAAAATCCGGCGCTTTGTGTTAATATAGTATAAAAACAAAGGAGCGCACTATGGGAAATAGGTTGAGTGGAAAATGGATCTGGCACCCTGACGAGGCGGCGGACAGCTATGCGGAGTTCTCTCTGCCCGTACAGTGCGGGAAAGCGAAGAAAATCGCGCTCGCTGTCGCATCCGAGGGGCATTTTGCCGCGTATATTGACGAGCGACTCGTGCTCTTCTCGCAGAGTGGTGCGTATCCCGATGCGCCTCTGTATGACGAGCGCGCCGTTTTTCGCTATCTTGCGGACGGTGAGACGCATATCCTTCGCATCCTCGCCTGGCATCCCGGCGTGGATTCAAGCTGCTATATTAACGCCGCTCCCGGTCTTTGGTTTGAGATCCGGGAGGACGGAAGAGTGACCTACGCCTCCGAGGCGGGCTTGGCCTGCCGCAAGGCAGCAGGGTACAGGGAAGGATATAAAAAGACCATCACGGGTCAGCTCGGGATCTCCTTTTTGTTCGACAGCACGAAAGAGGAGGCCGCGTGGGGAAGCGCCGTGCTTGCCGCCGCCCGTCCGCAGCCGAAACGGCGAAGCGTTTCTCCGCTCTGCCTGCTTCCGCTGCGCACCGCCGCTTCGGTCACGCGCACCTATCGCGGCACCCTTCTTTTCGATCTCGGCGAGGAGCGCGTGGGCTTCCTTTCCTTGGATCTTTCCTCTGCGGAGGATCAGCTTCTGACGGTTGCTTACGGCGAGCATCTGGTGGATGGGCACGTGCCGCGCCTTATCGGCGGCCGCGATTTTTCCGTGGAATACGTAGCGCATCAAGGGAAAAACGTATTTTTGCATCCTCTGCGCCGCCTGGCCGGCAGATACCTTGAGCTTTTCTTTTCCGCGCCCGTCGAGGTGTCGCATCTTGCCCTGCGCGAGGTCTCGCGCCGCTTTTCGCATAAGGAAAGGCGCTTTGACGATCCCCTTCTGCAAAGGATCTACGATACCTCGGTAAACACCCTGCGCCTCTCGGTGCACGAGCATTACGAGGATTGCCCTTGGAGAGAGCAGTCAATGTATCTGCTTGACAGCCGCAACCAGATGCTCTGCGGCTATTACGCCTTCCGCGGCACGGCGGTGCAGCGCCATAACCTTCTCTTCTTTGCCGAGGGGCAGATGGAAAGCGGCTTTTTCCCGATCTGCTTCCCGACGCGGAAAAGCTACGCCATCCCCTCCTTCTCGCTTTGCTTTCCGCGTACCGTGAGAGATTACGTGGAGCATACGGGGGATAGAAGCGTTCTGCCGCTTTTGCGCGGTGCGATGGAAAAAATGCTTGCCGCGATCGGCGCCTGCAGGGATGAGAGCGGCCTCTTGCCGCGCCTGCCCTATCCCTTCTGGAATTTCTACGAATGGTCGGAGGGCAGTGATAACGATTCGGATCTTCACCGCACGCCCGAGGATTATGAGCATGCCTACGATTTTCTTCTGAACGGTATGTACGTGCTCGCCTGCCGCGAGTACGCTTTGCTCTACGGCGAGGATAGCCCTGCCGAGGATATGCTCCCGATCATAGAGAAAGCCTTCCGCATCGGGGATTCGGGACTTTACCGTCTGACCGTCGGAAGCGATAAAAGCAGCGTGCTTGTCAACAGCGTTGCCCTTCTGCTCGGGCTCGGAAATGAGAAAACGGCGGAGAAAATGCTCTCGGATGAGAGCCTCGTTCCCGTCACTCTCTCGATGCACACCTACTTCTATGACGCGCTTTTGCAAACAAAAGTTGACTATTCTGATTTTATTATCGCGGATATAAAGAAAAAATACGGCCGTATGCTCGATGAGGGCGCCACTACCTTCTGGGAGACCGAGAAGGGCTGGCAGGACTTTTACTGCGCGGGAAGCCTCTGCCACGGATGGTCCGCGATCCCCGCGTATTATCTGCCGAGGCTCATCCTCGGCGAAGGTCCTATGTATACAATTTAATTTAAAGGAGATAAACAACCATGAAAATGAACAAGCTGCATCCGAAGGCGAAAACTCTTTGGTATATCTATGCGGGCATTGGTGTGCTTTGCCTGCTTGCCGTTCTGCTGCCCGGCGCGATCCTGATCCCCGCGGGCGTCGGCCGCACGCTGTTTTTGCTTTGCGGCGGTCTGCCGATCCTGCTTCTGATCGCTCTGATCCTCGTGCTTCCGCACTACCGCTACAAGCTCTATAGCTTCGGCTTTGATGAAAAGCGCATCACCGTCAATCACGGCGTGATCTTCCGTCACAGCGTCACCATCCCCGTCTGCCAGATCCAGGATCTGCACCGCTACGAGGGTCCCATTATGATGCTTCTCGGCCTCAGCGGCGTCACGATCTCCACCGCGGGCTCTAACTTCAATCTCGCTTGCCTTTCCAAGGAGGAAGCCGATCTTATGATCGAAACGCTGGAGGGGTATCTTGAAAAGCGCGTGGAGGAAAAGTCGAATGAAGAAGTTTTGTAAGAATTACCTTTACTACCATTTCGTAGCGGATATTTTTATCGTGCTCGTTGCGGCGCTTGCCTTCATCGATGCGATCTACATCGAGAATGAGGCGGGCGAGGTGCTCGGCGTGGATATGCGCATGCTTCCGTTCTTTATCGGGGCGCTCGTCCTTTTGTATATCGGACTGATCGTGTATCGCGTTCTGTATCTGCGGATCGCGTCCTATACGCTCACCGAAAGCGAGATCCGCGTGACGCGCGGCGTGCTCTTCCGCAAGAATTCGATCGTGGATTATAAGAGAATGCACGCCATCAATAAAAAGCAGAACATCATCCAGCGCCTCTTCGGCCTCGCGGTGCTGACTGTGGACAGCGGCTCTGCCAATACCTCCGCCAGCGCCGAGATCGTGATCTACGAGACGGGCGCAGAGGTGGACCGTCTGCTTGCCGAGCTGAAGGCGCGAAAGAACGGTGAGACGGTCGAGACGGCCGCACCCGCAGAGGAGGTCATCGCGGCCGATAGCGGCGATCTCGTGTTCTCCTCGGGCAAGAAGCTCGTTTATTCGCTTCTGAATATCGGAAGCGCGCTTCTCACCACGCTGACCGTGATCCTGCTTGCTCTGATCACCTATTTCTGCCTCGTGCCCGTGCTTTATAAGCTTTTCAAGGCAGAGCTCTTTTACGCACTCGTCACGGCGCTGGTCATCGCGTTGATCGGCACGGTCTGTATCTCGCTCTTTACCTTCCTCGTAAGCATTCTGCAGTCCTTCGTCGGCTATCATAATTTCCGCATCAAAAAGAACGCGACCGATCTCGAGATCTCTTACGGTCTTCTCACGCGCCACACCAATACCTTTGGCTTTGACCGCATTCAGGGCGTCGTCGTTCGCCAGGGCATCATCCAGCGCCTCTTCGGCTATGCGACGTTGAATCTTGAGGTCATCGGCTATCAAGAGGGCGGCGATGAGGGAAATAACAACGGCGTTGCCTCGGTCGGCATTCTTCTGCCGCTCTGCCATATCGGCGAGGTGGAGAGCATCCTCTCCTCGATCCTCTCGCCCTACGTGCCGCTCGAAAAATCGGTATCGGCGAAGAAATATTTCCCCTTCATTTCCTGGAGCATGCTTCTGATCGGCGTGATCTTCGCGCTCCTGTGGCTGACCGTTCTGCCCCCGATGCGCCTGCTCGGCGCGACCGCGACTGCCGTGGCGATCGTGCGCATCCTCCTGCTTTGCGGCCTTGCGATCGCGGCAGGTCTGCACGCCGTCGGCGCTCTCCTTGCCTACAAAACGGCGGGGCTTGCGATCTCGGAGGACCGTATCACGGTCTTTGGCGGCGGTTACCGTAAGCGCATCACCACGATGCGCCGCCGCTCGCTCGTCGCCGTTGAGAACGTCACCACCCCCCTGCGTGCCAAGGCGGGCATCTATACGCTGATCCTGCATATGCGCACCAACGCCGCGACCAACGAGGTCAAGGTCGGTATGCTGGATAAGGCAACCGCCGATCAGCTGCTCTCGATCCTCGAGGACTAAAAGATATAGAAAAAAGCACTCCGTCGGAGTGCTTTTTTTATTATTAAACAAGCAAATGATCCTTATCCACCACGACCTTGTCGCTGTATCTGCGCGCCGCAACGATCACCGAGCGGCAGACCGATGCGCGTACAAGCATTTTCTGTCCGCCCTCCTCGTAAAGGAAGAGGTAGGCCTCGCGCTCGTCGGGCGCGGTGCGGAAGTCGAGCACGGTCGCGCCGTCCTTTAAAGCATCAAAGTTCTCGGCGGTGTCCGGCAGAGCGGAGAGGATGGACTTGGCAGAGAAGGAATGCTTTTCCTTTTCGCGCTTGTTGTAAACGCGGTAGATCGTGATCTGACCGACGTTGACGCGGATCAGCCATTCAAAGGAGCAGTAGCGCCAGGTGCAAAGCACGAGAACGTAGATGAAAAGGGGAAGGATGGCAATGAGGGGCGCCATCTTCGTCAATACCAGGGTAAGATAGATATAAAGCCCTGAAAAGGCGATATAAAGCAGGATGAAAAGCAGGCGCTTTTGCTTATACTTGCCCTTATTTTCCACAGGCTTGGCAAATTCAGCGCCGTTAAAGGAAAGCTCGTCGCTCATTTTGAATACCTCGTTTCAAAGATTTAAGGTTATTATAGCACAACCGCTCCGCCTTTTCAAGCCCTTGGGGACTTTTTTATTCTTTTTCGGGTCTTTTTTTCCTATTTTGCGTATCATTGCAGGGCATTACGCCTGCTCCTGCGCTTTATTATAAGCCTCCACGAGCGCATCGTAGCGCGCGCAGCCCTCCTCGGTCAGCGTGTGATAATCTGCCATGCGCGAGGCGGGGAGGGAGGGCGGCGTGCCGTCCGTGCCCCAGAAGGGCGAGGCGGTGTCGTTTTCGTATCGAACGCGATCCTCCTCCTTGCGGAAGTCGGGAATATCGTAGGGCGTGCCGCCCTCCAGCATGCTGCGGTGCGCAAGGATGGCGACCGATGCCATCGCCGTCGAGAAATATACGTCAAATTCGGGCCTTCTGCCCTCGCGGATGCAGTCGAAGAATTCTCTTGCCACGAAGAAGTCGCCGCCGCCGTGCCCCGCCTTCTCGATCAGTGCCTTGTCCTTGTCGTCAAGCACGGGCTTGTAGATCCTTGAGGTCGGCTCTCCCTCGGGCGTCTCCCATGCGTTGTAGGAGAGAAGGATGTTTTCCGAGTGGTCGCGCAGGTTCTCCACCTGCCCCCTTTTGCCGCAGATGCGGTAGGAGTTTTCGTGGTGGCCGTAGCCCGCACAGCCCGTCACGCGGAAGACCGAGCCGTCGCTGTTCTGCGTGAGAATGATCGCCGCGCGCTCGGGCACGCCTCTTTGGAAGGCGTTTTTATCCTCGGGCACGGGATCCATCGCGCACATCGCGCTCACGCGCTTTGGGAACGCGCCTGTAATATACATCAGAGGCGCCAGCGCGTGCGTCACGTAATAGGTGCGGGGGAGCAGGTAGCGCCAGTGCTTGGAGCTCGGGCAGAGCGAGACGTAGTAATCTAGGTTGTCATCGGGGGAGATCGGGTGATTGTATTCGCCCTCCGCGAAGATCAGATTGCCGAGCGTGCCGCCTCTGTAAATGCGGTGCATCTCCTGATTGAAGAGCATAAAAGGATAGTTCTCCGCAAGCATATAGATCGCCTTGCTCTTTTCCGCCGCGCGCACGAGTGCCACGCCCTCGGCCATCGTGCCGTTCGAGGTGCATTCGCTCAAAACGTGGATGCCGCGCTCAAGGGCGCGGATCGCATACGGCGCGTGCTCGTGAAAGTAGTTGGAGAGCAGGATCGCCTCCAGCCCGGGATGCTCGATCAGCTCGTCAAAGCTTTTGTAGATCGCAACGTCCTCGCCGAGCATCGCCTGTGCCTTTTTTGCGTATTTTTCGTTCATATCGCAAACGGCAACGATCTCGCCGTTGTTCGCCATCAGATTTTTGTAATAATGTGAGCCACGGTAGCCGCCGAAAATACCGATCTTTACCGTTTTCTTTTTCATAACTCTCTCTCCTTTTCACTTCGGGCAAGCCGCTCTATGTTCTTATTAAATTTGCCGATCGTCATTCAAATGATTGTAGGGCATAATTCATTCGTTTGAAATGAATTATGCGGAGTCGATACAATCGACTCGTAGAAACGCGCCTTAGCGTTTCTACAACCCTATAATCATTATAACTCTTTTACTTCTGCCCGTAAATGGCAATATTCTATGAATATATGGAAAAAAGTTGTATTTTTCGCTTTTGGGATTGCTTTTTTCCTTCTCCTTTGATAAAATGAGAGAAAAAAGGAGAGCGAAAAAAATGAAAAACGGAAACGTTTGCAAATTCAGTCCCACGCGCTCGAGCGACCTGATCTGCGTGAATTTTATCAAGGAGTCGGAAAATGAGCAGGCAGGCGGCGTGACCGCAAAGCATCACGCGCTGCACCTTGTCGCCTCGGGAGAGGGAACGCTTGAGAAGAGCGGCGCGGAGATCGCGCTTGCGCGCGGCACGCTCTTTTTCGTCAGGGAGGGAGAGCGCTTTGCCGTGCGTGGGGACGGTGCGCTCGTCTATTATTATATCTCCTTCTTCGGCCGCCGCGCAGAGGAGCTGATCGCGCGCTTCGGACTCGAAGCGGCGGGCGGTGTATTTTCGGACTGTGAAGGTCTGCTCCCCTTTTGGGAGGAATGCCAGGGCACGGCAGAGGCAGGCAATATCGATATCCTCTGCGAGAGCGTTTTGCTCTATTCGCTTGCAAGGCTGCGCCCCGTCCGCAGCGAAGTCGAGAGCGCCGTTTCCAAGGTCGTCGCCATTATGCAGGACCGCTTCACCGAGCATAACCTCACCCTGCCCGCGATCGCAAAAGAGATCGGCTACGATCCGAAATACCTCTCCTCGCTCTTCAAGAAAAAGAAGGGCGTCTCCTTTACGCAGCTTCTGCGCGAGTTGCGTCTGCGCCACGCGGTCTTTCTGATGGAGCAGGGCGTTGCCAGCGTCAAAAACATCGCTCTTCTCTCGGGCTTTGCCGACGCGCTTTATTTCTCCAAGGTCTTTTCCTTGAGCATGGGTACGTCCCCCAAGGCGTATATCGCCGCGCTGCAGGAGGGGGCGGTTTAAAAATGATCCCTGCCCGCCTCCGGGAGAAATGAAGCGGCAACCTCGCATCCCTTGCAAAAAGCCTTTCTTGCATATAAGCAATGCCATAGGCGTGTAAGTGTTTCTCTCATTCTGATTCACCTCTTGTTAGTTAAAATATGAACTAAAATAATTATAGTCCGCTTGTGAATTAAAGCCAATGCTTTTCAGCTGATTTGTGCTATAATTTTTTATATAAAAGAATAGGGGCTTGCCGAAACGGCAAGCCCCCTGTGCTTTTTATAATAGTATGATCAAAAGAGCAGCAATCGCTCCGACCGCGGCAAGCGCGATGCCGCCACCAATGAGAGCGGGTCTTAAAGTGCCCGATTTGCTATCAATACTTTGCATTTTTGTATTTTCGGACTCTATTTTCTTATTCACATGTTCAATGATAGGGTCTCTGGTGATGTGCGAAAGCCTTTGGTAACCTTCCGAAAATTCATCGACCTCGATCGCGGTAAGATCGAGAGAGGACAGCGTGACGTCGAAGCCCGACCTTAAGCGGGCAGACAGCTTTTTTGCGAGAACGGAGGAAACGGTGTCGATCCTTCTCTCCATTTGCCATACGGGTATTTTTTCCTCGAAGGGAAGGTTGGCGATGCCCTCCTTCACGCATTGGATGACCGCATTGCGAATGACCTCCTCGGCCCTTTTTGTGTTGCCGTCAAAGCCGTTGACCTTTAAAAATCTCTTATAATTTTTGATTTCTACGGCAAACGATCCGCGTACAGCGGTAGGAATGGAAAAATCCTTGTATCGCGGGTCGAAAACGTCAAAATAAGGAATACCGAAATTCAGAAATAGCTTACGTCTCATTTCTTAACCTCCCGTGAAAAAGCCGCGGATCCTTCCGAGCAGGCCGCTCTTATGATCCCTGCGGTAGATCCTTTCAAGCTCCGCAAATTCGGGGGAATCCGAAAAGCTCATCTTGGCTTTCAGATAAAGCTCCTCGTATTTGGCTGCCCACGCACCCGCCAGCTCCTGCTCCGCCTCGGTGAATACCGCGCCGTAGAACGCCTTGTCCTTTCTTGCGCGAGCCATGGAGATAAACTCAAAAAGATCCTCTTTTGTGTTGGGGATGGGGAAGAAAAGCACCTTGTCCTTGATCTTGGCTTGCTTTTCATCCTCCGTATAATAAGGATTTGCGGCAATACGCTCAATATCGGCGTTGAATTCTCTCGCCGATGCTACCGCCTTCGCGCCGCGGCGCTCATAGCCGCAGGAGGGGCAGGTGGTAGCCATCGTGTTCCAGAGCGCACCGCAGGAGGGGCATTTGAAGAGATCGCCGTCAAAATGAACGTTGCGCTTCGTATCATTTGTTTGATTTGCATTGGCAGCCGCGCCGCAGTGGGAGCAGAAATTCGCACCGTCCTTGAAGGGGCTGCCGCATTTTGTACAATAAGCCATAATATCTCCTTTTTATGTTACCTTCGTTCCGCATTTGTGGCAGAACAGAGCATCTGCGGATAATCTTTCGCCGCAGCCTGCGCAGAAGCTCGGAGCCCTTGCAGGCACTTTCGTATCATCGATCTCTTCGATCGGCTCCTCGGCGCGCTCGTCCCGCATCTCCTGTTCATATGCGAGCGCAAGCTTGGTGCGGTGCAGGCGCTCCTGCTCTCTTGCGTGCTCGAGATATTCTTCCTGCCTGCGATAATCGGCTATGGAGTCACCGCCGTCGTGCGCTTCGCTTTTTTTCTTCGCGTCATGGATCCCCAGACCGACCTTAATTCCGTCATATCCGCTCCGAACCGCCGAGGCGACACTTTTTGTCAGGCCGAAGAGGGTGCGGCTGAGGCCTCCCCTTTCATTTGCACGCGCCTCCGCTGTTTGCTCAAAGGCTTTGCCGAGGAGAGGCGCGTTGCCTGCGCCGAAATCTCCGCACATTGCACGGACCGTGCTGTCGCGCCACTGCATTGCTTCACCCGCATCGTGGAAATCGATCTGATACGCAGCATTTTTGCAGAATAACGTCAAAACGTAGCCGCGTTTTTTATCCTCCAAAACGGTGATCTGCGGATTGTCGCCCGAGAGCTGAATGTCACGTATCCGAATTTTCGTCAGCAACCGGTTTTTCTTTTTCGGTTTTATGATCAGATTCAGGTTTGTCAAAATCAGTTCGGCAGGTGTTCCGTTGTAGCAGACTTTTCCGCCCCGGGATAAAACGACCTCCGTTGCCGCCAGCATAAGCTCCGTCATATCATTCTCCTTGTATTGCAAAATAGACTAATAATGTTACGAAATAGTAAAAAATCCACTAACATTCTGTATTATAGTATATTTTTTCATAAAAGTCAATAGGATTAGTCTAAAATGATATAATTGGATATAGAAAATCGCGATGAAAGAGTGAGAGATATGAAAATCGGTGAGAAAATCAGAAACGCGAGAGAGGATCTCGATCTTTCTCAGGAAGAGGTATCCTCTAAGATCCCCATGAACCAATCCAGCTATTCCAAGATAGAAAGAGATCTGCAGGAGCCGAATTTGGATCAGCTGCGCCGTATCTGCCAGATCCTGGAGCTGTCGCCGGCGTATCTTCTTTCACTTGAGGAAACGCCGAGAAGCGCATTGGATATGCGCTTTCTGACGGGTGTGAAAAAGCTTTACGAGGATCTCTATTTGAAATAAAAACAGGGGCTTGCCGTTTCGGCAAGCCCCCGCTTTTTTTTAAATATTCTTATTCGCTGAAGGACCAGGAAAGGATCGTCAGCACGTTTTCGACCTCGCCGCGCGTGTAGCTGACGGTGAGGGAGTCGCCCTTGCGGATGAGGATCAGCGCCTCGTCTGCCTCCAGGTAGCCCTTGAAGACTCTGCCGTCGTCGGCGGTGATATAAACGGTCGCAACGTCCGAGACGGGGACGATGCGCACGTCATCGACCGTAAAGGTCGCGCTTTCCGCACCTGTGTCACCGATGTCGATGTTGCTCTGCTTCAGAAGCTTGGTGTAGGCGCTCATCGCGTCGGTCTGCGTTGCGCCGGTGGCAACGATGCTGTAGTTCTCCACGTTCACGAGGGCATAGAGCTTGACGAGACCGGCATCATCCTTCAGCACGCAGATGTAGGTCGCCTGCCCGGAAATATTCACGAGAGAGGGGAAGGATGCGACGTAGCCCTTCTCCTGCACCTCACCCTCGGCGGCCGCCATCGCGGAGTGCTCCTCCGCACCGACCACGGGGTAGAACTTGTATGCGCCGGTGCGCGCGTTGGAAAGAATAAAGCCGATGTTCGATTTATCGTCGGCCACCGCGCTCGTCACGCCGGTGAAATACCAGACGTCATCGTCGCGCACGAGGTAGCCGAAATCGTCGGTCGCAACCGTGCAGCCAACGTTGCCGATCACGCTGTTGAGGAAGCCGCCGCTGTAAGCGCCCTTCCAGTTGTACTTTTCTGTAGCAAGGTCGCCCGTGTAGACCACGTCGATCCAGGCGGGCGCATCCTTAACGGGCATGATCTCACTCTCGCCGCTCGCGGGGTTGAAGAGGATGACCTCGGAGATATCCATCGCACCGAAGAGGAAAACGCGCGGTCTTGCGCAGGAGACGATATAATAGGGATTGCCCTCCTCATCCACCTCAAAGGTGACGGAGTGGAAGATCTTGGTCGGATAGCTCATACGCAGCTTGCGGCTGAGATCCTCGCCGAAGAACGCGCTTTCCACGTAGCGGATCGGTGTCTTGAATTCCACGTACTGCGACTCGCTCTTCACGGGGTCGACCATAACGAAGCCGGGCACGCCGCTATCTCTGTTGCCGAGCCATTTGAAGAAGCCGTCGTATTCAAGGTTGGAGACCTTTTGCGGGGTGTTGTGATAGTTGATCTGCGTGTAGTAATCGCTCAGCGTGTACTGCGAGACCACGTGCGAGAGCGAGCCGAGCGTGCGCGTGCCGAGGATCGCGGCACTGTCGCTGTCCATCAGAGCAATGTTGGTGATCGCCGCCATATCGGTCTTCGGCATATCCTCGGAGAACACGGCCTCCTCCACGGTGATGACCGAGGCGTAGCGCCTTGCAAAAAAGAATTCGGAGGATAGAAGCAAGCCGAGAACGATCACGACAACGGCAGCGAGCAGGGGGAGCGCTGCCCACTTGTTGAAGCTGAGCTTTGCATTCTGCTTTTTCGCCTTCTTATTCGGCTTTTCCTTCGGCCCGAGGATCACCACGGGAGAGAACGTCGGTTTCAGAAAGGGAAGAAGGTAGAAGAAGAGCACGGCGAGAAGATACACCCAGAATCCCACCGAGCAGGGGTTGATCGGCGGCAGGAAGATGTAGAAGAGCAGAAGCGCCATCAGCGTGCCCATCACGGCGGAAAGAATGATCCTTCCCTTCTTGCCCATATCATAGAGTTTTGTAAGTAACGATCCCATAATACTACTCCTTTCGGGATGAATATGTAAATAAATCTGTGCAAATAAATTAAAATTCCGCTACGATCACGGCGTTACCGTAGGTCGGGAGCGCGGTGGGAAGCCTTACCTCACATCCATCGACAGGGAGAATCCTTTTCCTGCCGCTTCCGGGATAGCAAACGGCGGCTTTCGGCGCTTTTGCAAAGCGCACGGCGATGCCCTTGGCCGTGTCGGTCGAAAGGTTGGAGATAAATACCGCCTCGGTGTTTTCACTCCTTCTCGCGGCAACGAGGCCGTAGGAGGGGATATACGCGGTCGGCAGAGAGGGGGCGATCCGCGAGAGAAGCTCCCGAAGCACCGCCACGCGGTGGATCGAGGCAAAGCCGTCGCCGAAGTCGCCCTCGGCGGGATAGATCACGATGCGGCCGCCAAGCGAATTTTCAAAATAAGTGAAGCCCGTGCGCGCCCGTCCGTCGGGGCTGTAGAGCTGCGAGAGCACCTCGGCACCCTTGGCCTCGATCTCAAAATAGCCGCCGGCAGGCACGCGCGAGGGAATGATCACGGCGGAGCCGTCGGCGTGGGTGCGCCTTGTAAAGCGCTCGGAGGCGGCGACC
>JAGBBQ010000061.1 GCA_017938425.1 Clostridia bacterium
GCCGACACGGTTTTACTCGCATCGGCTTTTTTAGTTCTTTTAGGTTCTTTTGGCGAAGAGGTTTTGAGGATAGTTTTTCGTTATTCTCCCCGCGAGGTGTGCAGTGGTATGTCGAGAGAAAAACGGAAAAATGGCAAAATTAAAGCCGACACGGTTTTACTCGCATCGGCTTTTTTAGTTCTTTTAGGTTCTTTTAGTTCTTTTGGGTTCTTTTGGCGAAGAGATTTTGAGGGTAGTTTTTCGTTATTCTCCCCGCAAGGTGTGCGGTGGTATGTCGAGAGAAAAACGGAAAAATGGCGAAATTAAAGCCGACACGGTTTTACTCGCATCGGCTTTGTTTTTTTGTTTTATTCTGATTTTAGTTCTTTTAGGTTCTTTTGGCAAAGAGATTTTGAGGGTAGTTTTTCGTTATTCTCCCCGCGAGGCGTACGAGGGTACGTCGAGGGGAGAAAACGGAAAAATAGACCAAAATATCGAAGCCAAAAGTTAGCCAACCAGACCGGAACGCTCAATTCCTTGCACGAGAGACTTCTGACAGAACAGGTAAATAATTACCAAGGGGAGAATGATCAGAAGAGAGCTCGTGTTCTGGATCGCATTCTCGTAGAGAATACGGCCCGCGAACTGGCTATCGGGAGGCGAAAGCGTTTCGGGGATCTTACTGTAGAGGTTATACATGGTCGGGAAATCCTCTTGCACGAGGAACTGATCCACGTAGAACTTATCCGTCCACTGCCAGGAGAAGGAGAACAGGAAGATCGTGACCATCATCGGCACGGAAAGCGGCAGGATGATCGTGAAGAAGGTGCGGAATACGCCCGAGCCATCCACGTATGCGGACTCCTCAAGCTCATCGGGCACGCCCTTGAAGAACTGGCGCATCATATAGATGTACAGACCGTTCTTAAACGCCAAGCCGCATAGCGATATGATCAGGAATGGGAAGAACGTATTCTGCATATTGATCGTTTTTCCTGCAATCAGCTCGATAATGCCCTTATAGTCCCATACGAGAGCACGGCCAAGATCGAAGAACTGGAAGTGACGGCTGAGAGCGACCTCAAGCGCCTTGGGAGGAATAACCATCGTTACGACCACCGCAAGAAGCACGGCAGTATTGCCCTTGAACTTAAACTTGGAAAGACCGTAACCGATCATACAAGCGATAAAGGTCTGCACCAGAGCACACATAAGAGAGAGCGCGGCGGTGGTGAACAGCGCCTTGAAATACTCGTTCTCAATAATGATGTACTTGTAGGTATCCAGGGTAAAGTTCTTGGGGATCAGAGCGACCGTGGGGTCGATCAGGTCCTCCTTCGTCATAAAGGAGGATGCAATTCTTGCAATGAAGGGATAAAGAATAACGTACGAAATACCAAGCATCAAGAGGAAGCGCACGATGTTGATCGCAACGCGGATCCAGGTGTTGGACGTCTTGAGCTTGTTCATCATTCTTTCCTTGAAGGAGAGCTTGCCTTCGTAATCCACACGGATACGGTTCTTGGTTTCCTTCATTACCATTGGGGTATTAGAATCCATATCGGCACCTCCTTAATCTCTTCTTTGGTAGAATATGAACGTGGATGCTATCGCCGCTACCAAGCCAACGAGAAGCATTACGATACCGAAGTAGATCCAATACATCGCTGTCTTTAAGCCCGGCTTGAATACGTTGGCGATCAGCGACATGATCGGGTTGCCCGATTTTGTGAACGCATCGATCAACGTATAGACTGAGTTTACAAGGATCATTGGCGAGATCATCGGGAAGGTGATCTTCCAGAAGGTCTCCCAACCGGTTGCGCCCTCGATCTGCGCCGCCTCGTAGATGGAGGGGGAGATCGACTGCAGGCCGGCAAGGAAGATCAGCATCTGTACGCCCGAATCGTTTACGATATCGTAGATACTGTTAACGAGTCCGACAACGTAGGTTACAAGCTCTTTACCGACCTTCATATTGGCAAACAACGCCTGGAAGTCCATAACCGAGATGATCTCGGAGGCACCGCTCTGCTGGCCCGATCCGTCATCCACACCGCCATCCACGGCACCGGATACGATATCCTGCGCGTTGATGGTCTCCATCAGACCTGCGGAAAGAATAACGGGAACGAAGAAGATCGCACGGAACACAGCACGGCCAAGCATCTTCTGGTTCAGAACCACGGCAACGAACAGAGAGAACACGATGATCGCGGGAACCTCAAAGATCAGCTGCTGCAGTCCCGATATGAGCGTGGATACAAAGGCTTTATCGGTGAATGCCTCGGAATAGTTCTGGAATCCGATCCACTCGTAGATGGGTGCGCCCGTGGTCTGCTTACTGTAGCAGAAGCTCATCCAGATCGAGTCGATCAGAATCGGGATATAGATCAGCACAAGGCCGATCAGGAAGGGCGCAACGAAGAAATAACCGGAGCGCGCTTTTCTCTTGTCAAGCGAAACCTTACGGCGCTTGACGGTTACGGTTGTACTCAAATCACTCATCGCTCATCCCTCCTTAATGAATTTTGTACGCATAGCTATCAACGGGAACGATCTCGTTACCGAGACGGACCGTAACAGCATAGCTGTTGTAGTTGAGAATGAAGTTCACGGTTTCCGTTCCCTTCTTGTAGGTTACCATAACAACGTTACCGTTATCGACGGTGTACGTGGTCTTCTTGTAGTCCGCCTTGTTGTCCGCCTGAGAATCGGTCACGTAGCTCGAGAAGTCGATCTCGCAGGTATCGATCTCAACAAGTACGGGCTGACAAGCGCAGGGCGTATCGGTATTTGCGTGCGCCTCGGGATTGCAATCCTTCGACATACCGTTGTAGTTACCCTCGATCTTATCGCAGAAGGCATCGAGATCCGCGACGAAAGCATCGTATCTTGCGCCCTCCGCACTTCTCTGCGTCTTCTCAAAGAAGATCGTTGCCAGAGCCTCGCGGTCAATGGTCACCTTAAGACCGATACCGGTCGCCACGTTCGCCTCGATCGCCTCGGCGATCTCAGCCTCGATGAACGCCTTCGCAGAGGTAAAGAAGAGCTTCTCCTGCGCGGTGAATACGGCGAGATCCTCCTCCGCATCCAGGACGCGCTCTGCTACGAGAACTGCGTGATCCACGATCTGATAATCCTGCAGACCGCCGATCGCGGTGTTCAGGTACTTATAGGTCTCGATCACGGTGTCCTTCCAGGTGGTGTAGGATACACCGTAGTACTTGCTGAGGTTTTCGTCCTCCTTCAGCTTCTTGATGTTCTCTTCCTTATATGCAAGGATGTAGTACGGAGCGGCACCGCTCTCAATCGCGCGAAGCGCGTCGTACTGCGCATTACCTGCATAGTTCAGAGGCGTGCCCGCATAGTTTACATAGCCGTGCAGGATCATACCTACGAAGGGAATGGGATAAGAGGAGTAACGGTAGTGGCTGGAGTCGGTCGCAATGTTCAGGATGTGAGACGCATACTTGAGAGTATACGCATTGCCGCCATCCAGCATAATGCTGTAGCTCTCGCTCATCTTACCGAGCAGGGATACTACGTAATCCTTGGAATCCTCGCGGTTTACAGAGTTCTTCTTATCGAAGTTGGAGTTCAGATCCGAGCCCATCGTGGATACCGAGATGCTCTCAAGACCTGCCTTGCCGTATCTCTTATTGAACTTCGCGTACAGATCCTCAAGCGCATCCGCCGTGATAACGAGAGAACGGATCTTCGTGAAATCGCTGAGCGTGGAGGTCATCACGCGCTTGGAGGCGTAACGGTTATCTACCATACAAGCGACGTTGTTCTTGACGGACATTCCGTCGAAGGTCTCGCTGTTGTTGAGGTACATAAAGTCAAACTCGGGATACAGGCCGAGATTCTTATCACCCGTCTGTGCCTTTGCGAGAGAGAGCAGGCTCTTCAGATCGCGCAGACCGCCGCAGGCGCTTTCCCAGCGGCTCTTCACGGGGTAGGTCGCGTTCATACCGCCGTTGGCAAAGCCGGTCAGACGGAAGTTCACGTTCTCGACACCCTCCGCAGAGAGCTCCTTGTACATCGTTGCAACGTCGTCAAAGGTGGTGAGGGGGATCGACTTGGTTACGGGGAAGGTGAGGAATCTGCCGAGGATATCCATTGCACCGAAGGCCTCTACGTAGAGAGGAAGCGTTTTCTTCACGTCGGAAAGCGCCTTCAGCGTGCCGTTCTTTGTGAGATATTCACGGTAGTAGTTTGCCATACCGACGTAGCTTGCCTCGTAGTATGCCTCCACCTGATCCTTATACTCGGGAGCCGTCAGCATCACGAAGCGCGTGGTGTAGCTTCCGGTGTATCTCGAATCGGCTACGATGGTGTGCTTATCCAGACCGCTTACGGAAAGCGTGGAGGAAAGGTTCATCGTATCCTTGGGATAGGGCTCGTAGGTGGGATATGCGGTGAGGTATGCGTGGCTGGGGTCGGTCGCATAGGAAAGCGTAGACATTGCGGCGCCCTCCTCCATAATGGCAAGGAAGCCGTTCATCACCGTGGCATCGCTGCCGCTTTCGAGCTTGGTCTCGTTCACGATACCGTATACGGGCATCGTGATGCTCTCGCCGCGATAGTCGATGGTCTGGTTCATTGCGGAGTACGCAGAGTCAACGCCGTAGATGTTCTTCGTAACGGTGAAGGTCTCGGTTCTGAAGTCGGAGAAATCAAGCACCATACCGCTTCCGTCGGGATAGAAGAGATATCCGTCGTAGGCATAGCTGATCGAATTCATCGTGCCCTCGTATCTCTTACCCGCGCCGAAGTAAGGAAGAACCTTTACGTAATCGAGCGTGTAGAAGGACTCGTCGAAGATGATGGAGTTTGCGGGAAGGGATACACTGAGAGTACCGTCATCGTTGATGGTATACTCAAGAGAGAGACGGACAACGGGCAGGGGGGTCACCATCTGCACGTAGCCTGCGGCCTTCTCGTCAGCGAACATCGTCTCAAAGTCATACTTCGTTTCGCCAAGAGACTCACGCAGACGGCGGAACATAACCGCCGCGTCGCTGTGGATCGCGTTGGAGAGTTCGGGGTTCAGAACGTATCTTCCCTCTTTGTCCTTGGAATAGTGGCCGATCACAGTAAGCATATTCTGCGCAAGCTTGAAGTCGTCACCGGTCAGCTCCATAATGACTGCGTTGATGTACTGCACAACGAAGTCAAGATTGTAGTTCTGCTTGCCGTTTGCATCGGTCACGAACGCACCTTCATTCGCGTTGTAGTTATAACCGATCTTGCCGTACTCGACCTCAAGCGTATCGGCTGCTACGCCCTTCGACCAGATCTTGTTGATGCCGCGGGCATAGGGCTTAAGGAAGAGCTCGTCAAAGCGGTCAGCCGTCAGCATTGCGGGAAGGAGGTAACGGTTATCGGTGTTACCCAGCGCGTAGTTGACACGCAGACCGTTCTTGATCGACTGCACCGTGATCTGACCGTTCAGAGATGCATCGGAGATCGAGAAGAGCGTGTTGATCTGCTTGTTGGGGTTGGCGTTCTCGTAAATATCGAGCTCGATCTGGCTCATCAGCTTCTTGCCCGCATCGGTTACCGTGATACCGTTACCGACGGTGGCAGAGGCGGTGATGCCGTGGTTGGTGGGGTTACTCGTCAGGATCTGACCGGTGGTCATATTCACGTAGTAAAGAACGCCGGTGTAGCGGTTGATGCAGATCGCATAGCCGTTTGCCTGATAATAATCGAGATAGCCGTTGGTGAAATCGTACTGGAATGCTTCGGAGGCGGTCTTATCGCCCTTGATGCATTCCTTGATCAGCGCGTGCAGCTCATTCTGCTCAAGACGGCCCTGCTCCGCCTTCACGGAGGACTCGGAGCCTGCGGCGCTCGAAACGAGCGGCGCAAGAACCGATACGGAGGAAAACAAGGTCACAGCGAGCAAGAACGCTGCTAAAATTTTATTCAATTTTTTCATTGTTCTACCTCCTTTACGCAAGTCTCTTGAAGACTTCTGTCAGAATCGCGATAACAAAGCTTGCTACCTTGATAAGAAGCGTGGAGAACAGGATCGCCACGAACATGATTACGACCATTGCAACGATGGTGCAAAGGATCATCAGGATATTCTTGGGCATCGTGTAGTTGTGCGTTACCAGCATTCCGAAGAACAGGAGCAGCGCTACCCATACGTAGCCGAAGGAGATCAGAAGGTTGATGATCGATCCATCCGAGAAGATGTTGGACAGTACCGTCGAAAGAATGACGAAGAAGGGCAAGGGTGCAAGCGAATAGCAGGTCGCGATGTAGATATCTCTGAATCTTCCCTCACCGTCGAACAGGGTGGTCAGACACCAGTTGGCGATACACCACAGAAGCACGGGAACGAGCACTGCCGTTACCTGCAGAATAACCGTGGAATAATCCCCTCTCGGGTTAAAGATGTAGCCCTGACCGATCGCCTGGTAGAAGAAGGCGAGGATCGTGATACCGAGGATCGTGGTTGCCGCTCTTACGGAGCCGCGCCTTTCGTGACGCAGATCCCAGAAGCCGTCGAACGGATGGAATATGAGATGGAAGGAGTAGATAAGCTCTTCCCAATAGCTCTTTCTGCCAACCTTCAGAGCGGTCTTCTTGTTCAGCTTCTTCGCATAGCCGAGGAACTTCAGAAGAAGGACCACGAGCGCGATGATGCCGATGATAACGAGGGGCAGGAATCTGCCGATGATATCGCTTCTTACCTCGCCGAAGGCCTTCGCGTACTGCTCGGTCTCATAAGCGGCGGCAAGCATATCCATTGACTCTTTGTACTTCTGCTGGCTGTAGAGCGCCTTACCGATACCGATATACGCAAGGTCGAAGTTGTTGTTCAGCTTCAAAATCTCCTGCCATACGTCGATGGCGGCCTCGTACTCGTGGGAGTTCTGCAGCGCGTGGGCGCGGATGATCTGCTCGTAGTAGGGCGTGGGAGAGAATACGGTGATCTGGCTCTTTGCGTTTTGGGTATCCAGCGTCAGAATGTTGTAAACGTCCTTTTCGTTGCCGTTCTTATCGGTACGGACGATGTGCTGATAGGTGAAGCCGGTATAATCCTTACCGCTACCGATCTGCTCACCTCTGTCACCGAAGGCGAACAGAAGGTCACCGTTGGCGTTATAGGTGAAGATACGGCTGCGCGCCATACCGTCACTCTCGCTTCTGTCATCCAGGATCGACCAGGTGCCCTCGGGACCGACGGCTACGTCGCGGATCTTGGAAACGGAATCCTCCAGCACGTCAACCTCACCGCCGCAGTCAAAGAAGCCGTTACGCGCCATGATCTCATCACCCGAGGAGTTGAGTCTCTTGACGGGCGAGTGCGTTGCCTCCTTGGAGGTGATGGCGGCGAACTGCTCGGTCGCCTGCAGGCTATCGTTGGTTACGAAGATGAATCCGTCGGTGTCAACGATAATGTTACAGTAAGCGGTACCGGTGTTACGCGCCTCGTCCTGCTTCTTCTCTACGGAGAGGAGCTTACCCCAGATCTGGTCGAGAAGGCTCTTGGTTACCTTCTGCGCACCGATAAAGCCGGTGAACTCACCGTCATTCGACATAACGATGATACCCTGGAACTCGCCCTCGGAGACGACGAAGATTCTTCCGTACTTATCTACCGCAAGCGCGATCGGCTTGTAGGGGTTGATCATCAGCTCGCTGACCGGCTCAAGCACGGTCTTCTCTGCACGGTACGCACCGTCGGTCACCGCAAGCAGGGACTCGCGCTCGAAGCAAACGATCTTCTTGGTGTTTGCATCGCAGACGTAGACCTGGCTTCTGTGATCGGGGGTGTAGTTACTGTCGGTGATCGAGAGACCGCGGGGAGCGCTGAAGCTCTGCACCGCACCGTTCTCGTCGGTATAGGTGCTCACGACCTGTCGCACGCGATAATTCTTATCAAGGATAACAAAACGGTTGTTCTCGGGGTCGGCAATATAAACGTTACCGTCCTGGTCCGTAATGATATCGGTGGCCTTGCCAAGCGGCGTATCAAGGCCCATTTCCTTCGAGGTGATCGGCTTGTTCGTATCCTTTGCAGAATATGCATCGGGGGAAAGCAGCTTCTCACCGTCGATGGAATACGTGTAGGTGTCATAGGCTTCCTCGGCAGAAGGAACAAGCACGAAGAGCGAGCAAAGCACCAGCACGATCGCAAGGATACATGAAAGTTTTCTCATTATTGCTTTTTCCTCCTATATTAGTCTTTCATACCCGAGGATCCCATCGTCTCAATGATCTGGCTCTGGTTCAATACGAATACCAGGATAGGCACCAGCATCATTACGACCGTCGCGGCGGCACCTGCGCCCGAACGGGCGATACCACCGGAAAGGATCTGGCCGATTGCGTAGTTAAAGGTTTTCAGCTGCTCCGAATGGATGTAGATCGAAGCACCCGTGTTCCAAAGTCCCTTAAAGCACTCGATGATCAGGGTCAGCCACGCGGGCTTAACCATAGGCATCGCGATAATTAAATAGGTACGGAACTCACTTGCACCGTCAAGACGCGCCGACTCCAGCACCGTATCCGGCACGGAGGTCTCCATAAACTGCTTCATCAGGTACAGACCGATCGTCGTCGCCATCGAGGGGACGATGATGGAAAGGTAGGTATCGACCCAGCCGAAGGCGGAGAGGATGATGAAGTGCGTTACCTGGTTGACCGTGGAGTGGAACATCAGCGACATAACGATGATCTGGAAGATCGTGTTTCTACCCGGGAAACGAAGCTTCGCAAGCGAGTATGCCGCCATAGATGCAAACAAAAGGTTACCGACTGTACCGCAGATGGTGATGAACACCGTGTTGAATATGTAGCGCGAGAAGGGCACCCACGAGTCACCCATCAGCGAGAACAGATCGGAGAAGTTCTTAAGCGTAGGCTTAATAACATAGAAGCGCGGGGGGAACATGAAAAGCTCATCGAGGGGCTTCAGTGCCTGGATCACCACGTAGTACATGGGCAGGAACATGAACGCGCCGAAGATGGTAAGTATGAACGTAATGCCCGTATCGCCGCCGGCGGAACGGTTCAGTACGACTCTGTGTCCTCTGGTTCTTAATTTCTTTGCCATACTTACTCACCTACCTTCGACAGTGCTTTCTTGATAACGATGTTAGATGCAAACATGATAACGAAGAGGATCATCGCGATCGCGGATGCGTAACCTACCTCGTAACGCTGTCCGCCATAGTCGTCCAGATGGTGCATGATCGTATGCGCCGCATAGTCAACCGACGGGAATCCGCAAAGCGCGGTTACAACGCCACCGAAGCCGAAGGAGCTCGTGATCGCCAGAACGGCACCGAACATCATCTGCGGTCTCATCGTGGGAAGCGTGATGTACCAAAGCTCCTGCCAACGGTTCTTGATACCGTCCACCGCAGCGGCCTCGTACATCGAGCGGTCGATCGTCTGGAAGCCTGCGATAAACGCAAGGAACGAGGTACCAAGCGAGGTCCAGAGCGCGACGACGATACAAAGTCCCATAACGTAGTTCGCATCCTGGAACCACAGGATGGGCGCATCAATGATGCCTAGATCCATCAGCGTCGCGTTTACCCAGCCGTAGGAATCCGAGGAGAACAGCGTCTTCCAGATCAGGTATACCTGACCGGAAATGGAGGGCGCGTAGAAGATCAGGGTTACTACCGCACGGATCTTGGGAGGAAGCTCGTTGATGAACCATGCGATCAAAAGAGAAAGCAGGTAGGAAACGGGTCCCGTGATCGCTGCGAAGATCAGAGTATTCTTGCAGGCAAGAATGAAGATCTCATCGTTCGTGAACAGTCGGGCGTAGTTATCGAACCAAACGATGTTCGGCATTTCCAACATATTAAAGTCGGTAAAGCCGAGAAGCATGGAGAGGAATACGGGCAGGATCGTAAAGATAATGAAGAGAAGGAAGAAGGGCGCAAGCATAAAGTACGCGGTCTTATTTCTCTTGATTTCTTTCCAGGTCCACTGCCATTTTGTCATTTCAGCACGCTGCGTCGGGCGCACGGGCGCCTCTGCAACAGCCGCTTCATTAGAAATTTCAGGCATTGTTTCCTTTCTCCTTTCTTATGCATTCGTGGGGAGCTCGTCGGTCTCAAGAAGAGGCATATCGAACTCAGCGCGCTTACGGTAAACCTCATCGTTGATCGCGTCGATATAGCCCATCAGCGCCTCAACGGGGTCCTGTCTGTCGTTCACGGCGGCAAGGAATGCGAACTCCGTGTAACGGCCGATGATGTAAGAGCCGGGATAGTTAACGATGGAGTAGAGGTGATCCATCTGATCCCAGATGGCCTTCTTCTCCTCTGCGGTCCAGGACATACCGTCCAGAGCCATCTTGTTTGCAGACTCGTACTTCGCGGAGGGACCGATCAGGGCAACCATGCGGTTACCGTACTCGGACTGCGTCCACTCATCCGTCTGCCACTGCATAAACTGCCAGGACGAAAGCGCATCCTCGTAGCCGTGCAGAAGTACCGTTGCGCTGATCGAGCAAAGCGAGCTGTAGTCGATCCAGATCATTCCCTCATCCTCGGGATGCGGACGCTCCCAGCCGGGCAAGGAGCAGAAGCCCCATACGCCGTTCAGCTCGGTTGCATATACGGTCAGAGTATTGTAGGTAGACGTGTACTCGGAAATTACGATGGGCATCTCACCCGTTCTGAAACGGTTGGAGGCATCGAAGCTGATATCGAAGCCAAACTCGGTATAAAGTCTGGTCACCCAGGAGAAGGATGCCTTCGCCACGTCGGTGTTCAGACCGATGCGCGCACCCGCATAATTGGGATTATCGGTGTGCAGCCACATATTACCGCCGCGCTGATACAGAATGAAGTTGATCGCGGCGCCGTAGGAAAGACCGATGGACATATTGTTCGCCTGCATATCGGGAAGCAGACCCATCAGCTCGTTCCAGGTCTTGGGGATCTCTCTGCCAAGCTCGGCAAGGATATCCGAGCGGTAGAACATCATCGCAAAGCCCATACCGGAGGGGATACCGTAGGATACGCCAAGCAGCGTGATGGTATCCATTGCGGCGGGAACGTAGCGGCCGAATTCCTCGGAGGTGATCTCCGAATAAGGAATGGATACGAAGGTCGCATCCTCCTTCTTAAGGCCGTGCTGCGCAAGCTCTGCCTCGGTGTAATCCACACCGTTGACGGTATAATAATAAGTATTGAAGACCTTGTTCAGTGCATCGACCTCGGACTTCTCCATGCTGCCGCCGCCCTTATAGTTGCCGCTGACACCGACGATCGCATCACGGATCGCGTAGTTGATGATGGAGGCGGAGTCAAGGCCGATATAGATATCGGGACCCTTGCTTGCCAGGATCGAGGGGAGAAGCGTACCACCCGTTACGAGCTTCAGCTTAACGGCCTTGCCCGTCTGGTTGGTGAAGCCCTTCTCGGAGTCGATCAAGGCACGCCAGATGTTCGACTGGTCACGGCCGGTCGCGATCCACACCTCAACGCTCTCGGAGCCTTCCTTCGGCTTCTCGGTCAGACCCATTGCGTCGTAATCCGTGAAGAAGGAGCCGAAGAAGGAGCGGATCTCAAACCACATACTGCCGAAGAAGCCCGCCTTCGCCTTGGGAAGCTGCTTCTGTGCATCGGTCACGGGATGAACCGTAATGCTATCCACGATCATCGCGCTTCTCTTGGAATCGTTGATCCAGGTACCGAGCGTACCGAGATAGGATTTCAGGTTCGACATATTGGAGGCGATCTCCTCGCCCCAACGCAGAGACATATTATGAAGGAGGAGTGCCACAGTGTCCAGAGTTGCGATATGCGCACCCTTGGTGCCGCAAAGCGTTTCAAACGCTCTCGCGGTCCTATCGAGGACCTTCGCCTGCTCCGCAAGCGCGATCAGCTCCATAGGAAGGGTCTCCTGGAAGCGGTAGTCATAGTTTTCGTCGGGGGTAGCACCGGTCAGCTGCAAGATGCGAAGGTAGCTGTTGTTCAGGATCTCCATTGCGTCCTCAACGTCCTTGATAAGCTCCTTAAGGCTACCGAGCGAGCACTCAAGGTAAAGCGTATACTCAACGCCCTTCTCAAAGTAGAACTCGAAGACCTGCGCCTCGCCGGTCACCAGGTTGGTCGCTCCAAGGTAATTCGACTGCCACTCGTCGCTGTAGTCGAACTGCGTGTTGTACGCCTCCTTGAACGGAACGGTCGCTTCCTCTCCGTAAATACCGCCGGAAAGCTTCAGCGCACGGCAGACGTACATACCCTGCAGGGTGTTCTGCTTATAGCGCATACTAAGCTTATACATACCCGTCTCGTTGACCTGCAGCTTGTATGCCGCCCACTGACCGACCGTGTTATAGCTGAGCTTACCGATCGTGTTGTGAAGCTGCGAGGAGGGTGCTGCGGGGAAGGTCTGCGAGGAGGAGTTATCGCTACCGATGGTGACGGAGCTATCGGACATTGCATCCGGGAACTCGGCCTGGATGGTCACGTTACCCTTGCCTGCCGCCTTATCTGCAAGACCGTTGCTCTCATAGTAGTCGTTGTAGGTAGGAATGTCCGCATCCGAGCCGATGGGAACGAGCTCGATCGCGCTGACAATCATAGGCTCTCTCTGTGCCTTCAGGGTCAGAGAGTTTGCTCCCTCCTGGAAATAGAAGGAGAAATACTCGTTGTAGAAGCCCGTGGTGTCCTGGCAATAATAGGTCGCCCACTGGGGATCCTGCACCATATGAGGCGTCATAGAGTTATCGTTGATATCGCCCGAGATCTGGTATACCTTCGCGGACTTCTGGGTGCCGCTCACGGTAACGACGAACTTATAATAGCCGTCCTTCTCCACCTTGATGCCCTTGTAGGACTCGCCTGCCTTCAGACGCTGATAATCGGTGGATACGCCCTGAACGTCATCCGAGGTAACCGTAAGGTTCTCATGCTCGGTAACGTAATCGTACTTCCATGTCTTATTCAGCTTCAGAGATCCCGCCTCGGTGAAAGGAAGCGCCGCATTGATAAGGATCTGACGCTCGATAGAGGAGATAGAGCTCTCCGAGGTCTTACAGCTGAAATAGGTGATGCGGACGTAGTACATACCGGTCGAGGGTACTTCGAGATCCCACATCGCCTCACTCTCGGAAGAGAGATACACGGACTCGCCGTCCATTCCCGCGCCGAAGTACTCCCAGGCGGAAGAATCGTCCAGCATTGACTCCTTGCAGATCTGGCTGTTCTTCACAACGATACCGTAGGACTTCTCCGCGGTCGCGTCACCTTCGCCATAATCGTGAAGCCTATCCACGACATCCACACGGTACACACCGTCCGTAAAGCCGGGGACGGTCACATCCGGTACGGGAAGAGTGCCGTCTTCCTTTCTGTACTCATCCAGATACGCCGCGTAGGACGAGGCATCCAGATAAGTCTTCATCTCATCGAGCGAGGGACGGTGACCGCCGTTCTCGCTTCCGTGCGCCGGATCTGCAACGAGCTCATCAAAGGCGAATGCGTTCGTCACGAATACGCCAAGAAGCATCACTACAGAGAGCATCAGACACACGAGTCTCTGAAACACTGATTTTTTCATGAACTTTCCTCCAAAAGTATTTGCTTTGCGCAACGCGCGTAAAGACGATTGCCGACATCGCCGAGCTGCCTTATCCTTCCATCTTGCCAAAGCTTAAGACTGCTTGGTGATACCGGCTTGCCGCACAATACAACAGCATTGCACGGAATATTATACCACGCAGGGCGTCAAAAGTCAAGACGCCAAAATTCATCCTTTATTATATAATAGACCCCAAAAAATCGATTTTTTTCAAAAAAGGAAATTAAAGTTTACAACCGTTTTCTGCTTCAAAAGAGCAAAAGCACCTCAAATGTAAGTGAGTTTTACTTTCATTTCATTGGTTTTTCTGTATTTTTAACCGATTAAATGGCAGAAAGGTAATTTCTATTTAGCAAAATTACACAGTATTTGCCTACAGATGGGATATCCCGATGTTTTTGTTTGTTTTGCACAAAAAGTCGCCGTTTTTTTCTACACCTGCAACAAGTTTCGTATGCATTCGCGTTTTTTCGATTTGCGTAAACTGTTGTTTACATTTACAAGGCGTCTCGAATTATAAAAAATGCAAAAAAACGGGCAAAAAATGCCCGTTTTAACCGTTTTTTTAGAAAAAACAGCCGAAAATTCATTTCTTAACGGCGGAGCGATGCGACAGCGTAGGCTCATTTTTTCCGATCCTCCTTACGCGAATACGGAAAAGAGTGCGGAAGAGATCCCTCCGCACTCTTGAAAAAGCGTCCTGTTTTTCTACCGCAGGCCTTCCTAGGCCTTGGCAATATCAGCAATTATGCCGCCAAAAAGCACCGTACCGTCCTTATAAAATACAGCCGATTGCCCGGGCGTGACGGCACGGGCAGGCTCGGAAAGCATAACGTGCGCACGTCCCTGCCCAAGATACGTGACCTGCGCCGTGCGCAGCGGCGACTGATACCTGACACGCGCCTGCGCTGCGAGCACTTCTCCCTGTGCCGGCTCACAAAGCCCCGAGAATACGGCGCTCTCGATAAAGAACTCGGAAACCGTGACGTTCGGATCGTCCGAGAGAGTGACCGTGTTATTCTCCGCCGATATCGCAGTGACAAACATTCGCTTACCGAGCGAAATGCCGAGCCCCTTACGCTGACCGACGGTATAATTGAGAATTCCCGCATGACGGCCGAGAACCTTGCCGTTTTCATCCACGAAGTCCCCTTCCTTCGCCGGGATCCCCGCAAAGTCACGGATAAAGCCCGCATAATCACCGTCCGGAATAAAGCAGATCTCGCGGCTCTCCTTACGGTCCGCCACCGAAAGCCCCTCTTCCCTCGCCGCCGTGCGAATGTCTTCCTTCTCCATATCCGCAAGCGGCAGGCAAAGGCGGGAGAGGATCTCCTGGGAGAGCGGCCAGAGAACGTAGGACTGATCGCGCGAGGCATCCCTGCCCATCGCGATCGCGTAGCGGCCGTTTTCTTCCTTCACGAAGGCGTAATGCCCCGTTGCGATACGGTCAAAGCCGTTTGCCATCGCATATTCATAAAGAAGCGGAAGCTTGACCGTGCGGTTGCAGATCACGCAGGGGTTTGGCGTTCTGCCGCGCAGATACTCACTTGCAAACTCCTTTTGCACAAGCGCGCGAAAGCGCTCCCTGCCGTCGATCTCATGCAGAGGAATGCCTATCTGACGCGCAGCCTCTCTTGCCGACTCTATCTCCGCATAGGGGTGCAAAGCGAGGATCGCGCCCTCAACCTCGTGCCCCTCTGCTATCAGCTTTTTTGCGGCATACGCACTGTCAAGCCCGCCGCTGATTCCAAGCAAAATCCGCATAGCATCCTCTCCTTTCTTCTCGATTTGAAAACTATACTTTACAAAAAGCCGAATCAATCTTGCTTGATCCGGCTTTTTTGTTTTAGTGCTCGTATCTCTCGTCCGCGCTCTCAAGAGAGAAATCTACCTCGCGGCCGATCTTCTTGTAGTAGTCCGCAATGGCGGCCTTGACCGCCTCCTCCGCAAGCACGGAGCAGTGGATCTTCACGGGCGGCAAGCCATCAAGCGCCTCAACGACGGCACTGTTGGTCAGCGCAAGCGCCTCCTTCACGGTGCGCCCCTTGATCAGCTCGGTCGCCATCGAGGAGGTCGCGATCGCGGCACCGCAGCCGAAGGTCTTGAACTTGCAATCGGTGATCACATCGTTCTCATCGATCTCAAGATACATCTTCATAATATCGCCGCACTTGGCGTTTCCTACCACGCCGACACCCTGCGCATCCTCGATCTCGCCGACGTTGCGCGGATTGGCAAAATGGTCCATTACCTTATCACTGTATTGCATTTTTCTATTCCTTTCACTTACCGTTTTTAACGATCTCCTCCCACAGCGGGCTCATTTCGCGCAGGCGCGCAACGATGGGGACGAGAGATTCAATGATATAGTCGATATCCTCCTCTGTGGTCTCGTGCGAGATGGAGAGGCGGATCGAGCCGTGCGCCTTTTCGTGCGGCACGCCGATCGCGAGCAGCACGTGGGAGGGCTCGAGAGAAGCAGAGGAGCAGGCAGAGCCCGTCGAGGCACAGATGCCCTTCATATCCAGAAGAAGGAGCATGCTCTCGCCCTCAATGCATTCAAAGCCTACGTTGACGTTGCCGGGAAGCCTCTCGGTCCTGTGCCCGTTCAGACGGGAGTAGGGGATCGCAGTCAGCGCCTCGATCAGACGGTCGCGCATCGCGGCAACGCGAGGCATATCGGCAAGCTGTTCATCCGCATCCTCGATCGCCTTGGCAAGTCCGACGATATAAGGAAGGTTCTCCGTGCCCGCGCGATGGCGCCTTTCCTGGCCGCCGCCGTCGATCAGATTGCCGATCACCACGCCCTTGCGGATGAACAGCATTCCCACGCCCTTCGGCGCGTGGATCTTATGACCCGACATAGCAAGCATGTCCACCGGCAGAGCGGAGAGATCGATCTTCACGTTTCCGACCGCCTGCACGGCATCGGTGAACATCAGCGCGCCCTTGGCGTGTGCCAGCGCACAGATCCTCTCGATCGGCTGCAGCGTGCCGATCTCATTATTGGCGTACATGACCGCTACCACAGCGGTATTCTCGGTGATGGCGGCCTCCAGTGCCTGCATATCCACCACACCGTCACCGTCCACGCCGACGTAGGTGACCGTGAAGCCCTCCTTCTCCAGCGCGCGGCAGGTGTTCAGCACCGCGGGATGCTCGATCACCGTGGTGACGATATGCGTACGGCCCTTCTTTTTGCCGCGCAGGGCGGCACCCTTGATCGCCCAGTTATCCGATTCGCTTCCGCAGGAGGTAAAATAGATCTCGGACGCCTCGCAGGCAAAAACCCTCGCGATGCGCTCTCTGGCACCGTCCAGCAGCGCCTTTGCTTCCCTGCCCTTGCTGTGAAGGCTCGAGGGGTTGCCCCAAGCGCTCGCAAAGCAGGGCGCCATTGCATCAATGACAGACTGACTTACCGGCGTGGTCGCCGCATTGTCAGCATACACAAATCTGCCCATTTTTCGTTCCTTTCTGTTTTGGGACGGAGCGGCGGTGCGCGCCGCCGTGCTAAAGCACGGAAAAATGGCGCGTGCCTTTCCCGATTTTTTCTTCCACTATATTGTATACCAAACTTGTGTATTTTTCAAGGCTAATATAAAAAGAAGTGTTGTTAATTTTTTGTAAACGGAACGCCGCTCTTGACAAGAGGGAGAAAAACAGATATAATATATTCAAAATCAATGTATTGAGGTGCTTGATATGTATATTCTCGGTATCGACCTCGGCGGCACGAACATCGCCATCGGTCTTTGCAACGAAAATCTGGAGATCCTGGATAAGGACAGCATTCCTACCCGCGCAGAGCGCGAGGGCGAAGAGATCGTCCGCGATATGGCGGCGCTCTGCAAAACGCTCGTCACCCGCAACGGACTGACGGAAAAGGATATAGCGCGCGTCGGCATTGCCTCTCCCGGCTCGATCGACGATATCGGCGGCATCGTGGAATACTCCAACAATATCCGGATGGAGAACTTCCCGATCTGCGATATCTTCAAGAAATATTTCCCTGTTGAAAAGGTCTATATTGCCAATGACGCGAACGCCGCGGCTCTCGCGGAGGACCTTGCCGGTGCGGCAAAGGGCAGCCGTGTCAGCCTGATGATCACGCTGGGAACCGGCGTCGGCGGCGGCGTTATTATGGACCACAAGATCTATGCGGGCAGCGTGAACAGCGGCGGCACCGAGCTCGGCCACACCGTTATCTGTGCGGGCGGCAGGCAGTGCACCTGCGGCAGGCGCGGATGCTTCGAGGCTTATGCCTCGGCAACGGCACTGACCAAGGCGACCAAGGAAAAGATGGAGGAGCTGAAGATCAAGGGCATTCCCTCAAGGCTCTTCGAGGTTGCCGAAAAGGAGGGCAAGGTCTCTGCGAGAACCGCCTTTGACGCGATGCGCCTCGGGGATGCCTACGGCAAGATGCTCGTGGATGAATATATCTTCTATCTCGCAGAGGGCGTGACCAATATGATCAATATCTTCCAGCCCGACGTGCTTACCATCGGCGGCGGCGTTTGCAACGAAAAGGACTACCTGATGCTGCCCCTGCTCCGCCATGTGGACAGAGAGCAGTATACGCGCGATAACAAGAACAAAACGAAGGTTCTGATCGCCGCACTCAAGAACGATGCGGGCATCATCGGCGCGGCAGGTCTCGGCGCGAATTGACCGTATATACAAATGAACGAGGATGCAAATGCACATCCTCGTTTTCTTTTTTTCAGCCAAGAGCCTCGCAAAGCACCTCAACAGCATTCTCTCCGATGAGGGAAACGGCGTATTCCTCTATGTACGGCGCAAGCGCGGCAGGAACGGCATCCGCAAACTCGCATGCGGGCAGCAGCGGGGAAAGCGTTCCGCCGTCCTGCGCGGAAAATACAAGATAATAGCCGCGATCCTCCTCAAAATACAGCCTGCTCCGCTCGGTGTGCGGTACATCGCGCAGGGCGGCGGCAAGTCTTAATACCGAGGAGAAATCCGATGTGAAAAATATCTCTACGCCCTGCACGAAAACGCCGATTCCCTTCGAGCGGCGGATGCTCTGCTCGGCAGAGACGGAGAGCGCGGGCAGGCGCGTGACGAACATCTCGCTGCCGCCATCCTTGGAGGGATAAAGCTGGACCAAGAGCTTATCCTGCGCCGCATCGAAGCCGCTTTCCGCCTTTGCGTGCTCAAGCACGCGCAAAAGCTTTTGCCGCGTCGGCGGATCGTCGTAATTCAGATCCGATCCGAGAAGGCCGTATTTTTTCATATCCGACCGTTCCAGCATGATCTTCAGCTTATTCTCACTGATAACTAAAATTTCCATCGTATCACCTTCTTTTTTCTCTATACCATTGTAATACAAAACGAAAAAAAGCGCTACAGGAAAAATATAAAAAGAATGTTCCATTATGGTACAAAACAAAGAAAAACAGAAAATTTTCGGAATAAATAGTGGAAAATACCGACATTTTCGCACATTGGCGATGCGGAGTGCCACCCTCTTTTGCGCATATTTTCCTTTTTCTCTTGCTTTTTTATTTTGATTGTGGTAAAATAGTTGCGGTGAGTTCGAGACCTTCCTCACCTAAGGTGCAAGCCACCCGAAAAAACAAAACTAAAGGAGAAAAAAGAAAATGAAAAAAAGCGAAGTGCGTGCCATTACACGCGCAGGTGCCGTCGCGGCGCTTTACGTCGCGCTCACCTACCTATCCTTCCTCGTTGGGCTTTCGTCCGGCGCGATCCAGCTGCGGCTTTCCGAAATGCTTTGCGTTCTTCCCGCATTTATACCCGAAGCCGCCGTCGCTCTCTACATCGGGTGCCTGCTTGCCAACCTTCTGACAGGCGGCAGCATCCTTGACATCCTGCTCGGAAGCCTTGCCACGCTGATCGGCGCATTTTTTGCAAGGCGGCTGAGGAAGACCGAGAAGCCGATGCTGATCGCGCTGCCGACCGTGATCGCGAATGCGCTGATCGTGCCGCTTGTGATCATTCTGAGCGCCGGCAGCGAGCAGACGCTTGCCGCCTTTCCCTATCTCGCGCTCACGGTCGGAATCGGCGAATTTCTCTCGGCGGCGGTGCTCGGCACGCTTCTCTACAAAATTATAAAAAAGCACAATCTCTTCAAGGAGCTTTGACGCGATCATGGATTTCAATTATCATACGCACACCTATCACTGCCATCACGCTTCCGGCACGCCTGAGGAGTACGTAAAAAGAGCTCTCGAAAACGGCATCACCGAAATGGGCTTTTCCGATCACTTCCCCTTTGATTTCGGTGACGGCTATCACAACAGCGCCCGTATCCCGATCGGAGAAGTCTCCACCTATCTCGAAGAGGTGCATTATCTTAAAGAAAAATACGCTGGCAGGATCAAGATCCGTCTCGGCTTCGAGATGGAATATTACACCGAGCTCTTCCCCGAAATGAAGCAAAAGGCGATCGAATATGGCGCGGAATACCTTCTTCTCGGCGAGCATTACTGCGCACCCGAAAATGCGCCCGACGCGCGTCCGCACTGCTCGCTCAAAACCGACGACGGCGAGTTTCTCAGCTTTTATGCCGACCGTGTGATCGAGGGGATGAGGACCGGCGCATTTACCTACGTTGCGCATCCCGATGTGTTCAACTTCGTTGGGGACGGCGCTCTTTTTGCAGAAGCTGCCGAGCGGATCTCACGTGCCTCGGTCGAGACGGGGATACCGCTTGAGATCAACTTTCTCGGCATACGCGACAGCCGTAATTATCCGAACCCTCTCTTCTGGAGGATCGCGAGCCGTGTCGGCGCGCCCGTTACCTTCGGCTTTGATGCGCACACCGTGGATTCCGCTTATGACGGCGCATCGCTCACGATCGCAAAGCAAATGGTGGAAAATCTCGGTCTGAACTATATCGGAAAGCCTGTTTTGCGCAAATTATCATAACTTTTGTTTGCATATGACGCAAAATCAGTCATAAAATCGGGGAGAGATCGAGGCGTATACATCGACTTCTCCCTGTTTGTATTTTTTTGTTTTTATCTATTTTTTACGAAAGGAGAGAACTGCTCTTGGCATTATCAAGAAGAGATTTCGATAAGTTAAAACGGCTGCGCGCGACCTTTGATCTGAACTACCGATGGACGCATCTTTTATCCGATCTTTTATCCTATGCACCCGAGATCATTACGAAGGATACGGTGGATGCACTTTGCGCGGGAGATGATTTTTCCAAAGAGGAGGCCGTGCGCGCCCTGCTTTGCGAGGTGCTCTCGCTGCGCCCCGAGGAAAGTGCGGAGGACCGCGCGCTCTTCCATCAGTATCTCTGCCCTGCCGTTCGTATCTTCTCCCCCTCGCGCTACGCCGAGGACTCCTACGTTAAGACGGTCGCCGGGAGAGAGATCACGCGCGGGCGGTTTGCATATAAAATGAAGCATTATCCCGCCTACCGTGCCGCGATCGCGGGAGACGTCGAGACCTGCGCGGACTTCACCGAGCGGATGCCGCTCTGCTTCTTTGACGGCCCCTTTTCCTTCTTCTCCGTGACCGAGGATGACAACGACTGGATGACGCTGACGCCCGTGGATATCGACACCTCTGCCGAGGCGATCGAGCGCGCGCACGGCCGCGTTGTTACCTTCGGGCTCGGGCTCGGCTACTTCGCCTTCAAGGCGGCACAAAAGGAAACCGTTACCTCCGTGACGGTGGTGGAAAAGAGCCACGATATTATCGAGGCCTTCCGCAGTGCGATCCTGCCGCATTTTCCGCAAAAGGAAAAGATCCGCATCGTAGAGGCGGACGCCTTCGAATATGCCGAGCGCGAGATGCCGCGCGAGCACTTCGATCTTTGCTTCGCGGACACCTGGCGCGATGCGGGTGACGGACTGCCGATGTATCTGAAATTCAAGCCGCTTGAGAAGCTCTGCCCCGACACCGAGTATCTTTACTGGATCGAGAATTTTCTCCTATCAAGACTTCGCTCCGCACTTTTTGAAGAGATCTGGGAGCGCGAGGCTGCCGCCGCGCACGGTGCCGTCGGCGATACTTCCATAGAGGATATATGCGAGTCGCTTTCCGACGAAGCTCTTCGCCGCATGGCGGCCGAGGGCAAGGCAGAGGTGCTGCGTATTTTTACGGAGGATATATAGTAATGAAGAAAAATTTCAAGGTTATGGGTATGATGTGCACGGCGTGTGCCTCCCACGTAGAGCATGCCGTATCCGTTCTGCCCTTTGTCAAGACCGTTTCGGTCAGCCTTCTGACCGGCGGTATGACAGTGGAATACGAGGGAGATGAGGAAGAGATCCTTGCCGCCGTCAAAAGAGCGGGCTACCGCGCCGTGCCGATCAAGGAGGGCGAGACCGTGTCCCTCGGCACCGAGGAAAAAGCGCGCACGCTTCCCGTGGTGCTTTCGCTGGTCTTCGCCGCGCTCCTTTCTTATTTTGAAATGGGACCGATGCTCGGCCTGCCTCCGATCGTTTCCTATATGAAGCACCCGATCCTATATCTTTGCGTGCTTGCGGCACTCTGCATTCCGATCGTGATCTTCAACCGCCGCGTATTTATCGGCGGCGTGCGCTCGCTCCTTTGCGGAAAGCCGAATATGGACTCGCTGATCGCGCTCGGCGCGGGCGTGGGGCTTCTCTACGGACTCGGCATTCTCTTCGTATTTCTCTTTTTCTCCCCCTCCCCGATGCTTGCGATGCAGGCGCCCTTCGCCTCCGCGGGTATGATCCCCGCGCTCGTGGCACTCGGAAAGATGCTGGAGGGACGCGCCAAGGATAAGACGGCGGACGCCATTCGCGCGCTCGCCTCTCTCACACCCGACCTCTGCTGCGTGATGGAGGACGGAGAGGAGACCGAGATACCGACCGCAAGGCTCTCATACGAGCACGTTCTTATTCTGAAGCACGGTGACCGCATTCCCTGCGACGGTGTGATCACCGAGGGGCATCTCAGCGTGGATGAATCCGCGCTGACAGGCGAGAGCCTGCCCGCGGAAAGGGCGCCGGGTGGCGCGGTGCTTGCCGGATGCACGGTGTTCGACGGCTACGCAAGGGTGCGGCCGACCGAGATCGGCGAGCAGACCTCGCTCTCGCGAACGGTGCGCATGGTCAGCGAGGCGGCGGCGACAAAGGCACCGATCGCAAAGGTTGCCGACAGGATCGGCGGCATCTTCGTGCCGACGATCATAGCGATCGCGCTGATCACGCTGATCTGCCACCTGGTCGTTACGGGTAATTTCTACTCCGCGCTCAAGCACGCCATCAGCGTGCTCGTCATCTCCTGCCCCTGCGCCCTTGGGCTTGCAACGCCGACCGCGATTATGTGCGCGATCGGGCGCGGTGCTAAAATGGGCATTCTTATCAAGAACGCGGCGGCGCTCGAGGCGCTCGGCAGACTCGATACCGTAGCGCTTGACAAGACCGGCACACTGACCGAGGGACGGATGCGCGTGCTCGCGCATATCAGCGCCGAGGGAGTTACCGAGAAGGCACTCTTCTCGGTTGCGCACAGCATAGAAAAAAGATCCGAGCATCCGCTTGCCGCAGCGATCACCGCCTATACGGAAGGCGCAGAGGAGCTGCCGATCGATAAGTTTTCCCTGCTTCACGGTAAAGGATTGTTTGCAAAACACGAAAAATCCTCCTATGCGGCAGGCAATCTTGCCCTGATGGAGGAATGCGAGATCGAAACTGATGATATCACGGATTTCGTCAGGGAGCACGAGGCGCGCGGCGCGGCGATCATTTATATTGCCGAGGCAGACGGCCTGCTCGGTGCCTTCGCGATATCGGATACGGTACGCGAGGATGCAAGGGATACGGTCGAGGCGCTTCGCGCTATGGGACTCAGGATCTGCATGCTGACGGGCGATGCGCCCGCACCCGCACGGGCGGTAGCGGAGACGCTTTCGATCGAGGACTTCCGCCCCTCGCTCACCCCCGAGGGAAAGAGCGCCGCGATAGCGGAGCTTGAAAAGGAGGGGCGTGTTTGTATGGTGGGTGACGGCATCAACGATTGCCTGCCGCTGACCGCCGCTACGGTCGGCGTTGCCATCGGTACAGGCAGCGACGTTGCCGTGGAAAGCGCCGACATCGTGATCCGCGGCGAGCAGGCAAGAGACGTTCTTCACCTCCTGCGGCTCAGCCGACTGACGCTCCGAAAGATCAAGCAGAACCTTTTCTGGGCACTGATCTACAACTGCATCTGCATTCCGATCGCCGCCGGCGCGCTCGCGCCCTTCGGCTTTACCCTCTCCCCTGTGATCGCCTCGGCGGCGATGGCACTCTCCTCGCTCACCGTTGTCACGAATGCGCTGACCATCCGTCGCGCACACATCTGATCCCGGTTCGGCAGATTCTTAATGAGAACACCCTCGAGGGCAAACGGATTTGGAGAAAAACGCGTCACATAGAGAAAGCCGCAGGTCTTCAACAAAAAAACAATGCAATTTCAAAAAATAAAAGTGGAGGCACCGGTTACAGTGCCTCCACTCGTTTTTTATTCGCATATCGCTAAATGCGACAGCTCTTTCTATTATAAGCGTATGTAAAATTACTGCTCTTCCTTCTTCGCGATCCCGTTCTTCTCCGCTACCGCATCCACGAGCTCCTTGGTCCAACGAGCCTGACGGTCAGAGGAAAGACGGAGGCGCATCGGATAATTCTCGAACGCAGTGCTCTCGCTCTCATCGGTGAATACGTACTTGGAATCTGCGTACTCCTTGGGATCCAATGCAAGATATGCGGAAAGGGTCTTGCCGCGGATCGCCATCTTAAGGATGGGATGACGGCCGCTCTTGTACGTACGGTACTTCTTTCCCTCTACCACACGGATCGGATCGTAGGTTGCGATATATGCATCCACGTCATCATAACGTGCGCGCATCACATCGTTCAAAAGCTCGCGCTTCTCTGCAAAGGTACGGGTGCGCAGGTTTCCGAAGGGATCCGTCTCGCCTTCCGCCTCACCCTCGGACTCTGCCTCCTCGGGCTCCTCGGCAACCTCCTCTGCTGCCTCCGCAGCGGCAAGAGCGGCCTCCTTTTCGGCTATAAGACGCTCTCTCTCTGCAAGGGCGGCATCTCTCTCGGCATACGCCTTTTCCTTCGCCTCAAGGGCATCCTCGCCCGCGTACAGAGCCGTCACCTTCTCGGCAAGCGCATCCTCGATCCGCTTCAGCTCTGCCTCGGTCTCGGTGATCGCCTTCTCTCTCTGTGCCAGAGCATCCTTATCGGCAAAGAGCGCCTCGGTCTGCGCAGCGAGCGCATCCTCGATCTTCTTCAGCTCCGCCTCGGTCTCGGCGAGTGCCTTCTCCTTCTCGGCAAGAGCGGCGGCATTCTTATCAAGCTCGGCCTTCGCCTCGGCGAGGGCGGCCTGCTTCTTAGCGAGCGCGTCCAGCTCATCGTAGAGCGCCTTTGCCTTTTCGGCGAGCGCATCCTCGATCTTGCGAAGCCCCGCCTCGCTCGCGCTGAATGTCTTCTCGCGCTTTGCAAGCGCATCCTTCTCGGCGAAGAACGCCTTCGTCTGTGCGGCAAGCGCATCCTCAACTCTCGTCAGCTCCGCCTGCTCCTTTTCAAGCTCCTTTGCCTTGGCGGCAAGCGCATCCTTCTCCGCGAAAAGAGACTTCGTCTGCTCGGCGAGCGCATCCTCGATCTTGCGAAGCCCTGCCTCGCTCTCTGCGAGCGCGGCCTCTCTCTTCTCAAGCGCTGTAAGCTTCTCCGAGACGACTCTCTCGCCCTGCAGGCAACGCGCGCAAAGCGCGCCGTCGAGCATCTGCTCCGCAGCACTTACAAGATCCACGGCGGTGCCTTTCTTAGAATCGATGAGAGAAAGCTCTACCGGCACCTTAACAAGCTTCTTACCCTCGCCCTCCGTGGGATAGTATACACCGATCTCCACAGCCTTAGCGGGTGCCCCGACACTTTTTCTTCCTGCCGTAACGGCAACATCTTCTACGATAAATTTCACGATTATAGCACCTCCGTCAAATTTTCGGTCTTTATAATAATATTAAATAATAAAATCTTTGCTAACAAAATTTTATCATACCTGCCCCGTTTTGTCAACTGTTTTTAACAAATTTTTATGTTGTTTTTGCGAAAATTTGTAATATTTTTTTAAAAAACTCGAAATTATCCCTGTTTTCCAACGAGAAAAACAGGCAAAGCACGGCAAAAAATGCGCGCGCCGTTTTCGCACACAAAAAACCGGAGCCGTTTTTTTCGAAAATATTTTTTCAAAACCCCTTGAAATTTATGAAGTGTTGTGTTATAATAGTCGGTGTCAATCTGTGATTACAAAAAAATTATATAAAATTCCGCCACCTCGGCGAGATTTTAGGAGGTGTCAAAATGGCAAATTGCAGCGTTTGCGGCAAGGGCGTGACTTTCGGTCACAACGTATCTCACTCTAACCGCAAGACCAACAGAACCTGGAAGCCCAACATCCGCAAGGTGAAGGCAGTCGTTAACGGTACGAACACGACCGTTTACGTATGCTCCCGTTGCCTGCGCTCCGGCAAGATCGAGCGCGCGTAAGGCTTTAAAAAACGCCGCTTTTGAAAGCGGCGTTTTTTATTTTTGCAAAAAAAGGAGGTGCGGCTGTGGCGATCGTCATCGTCAGCCCACGGATCTGCGACGAATGCAGAGCGGCACTCGCGGCAGAGGGCTTTTCCGTTCGCCTATGCCCCGAGAGCGATGCGCTCCCCGCGCCGATCTGCCATCATCCCGATTCGCTTATGGCGCATTTTTCGGGCAGGCTCTTTTGCCCGACGGATTATTATAACAAAAACACCGCGTTCTTCTCCTCCCTCGGCTATCCGGTGCTTACCGTCGAAGGAAGGCACGGCGGGGCTTATCCCGAGGACTGCACGTTTAATCTTCTCACACTCGGAAAGAATGCGTTCTTCCATCCGCGCGCACTCGCGACGGCGATCAAGGACGCGCTGCACGGGCTTGGCTACCGCGCGCTTCCTACGCGCCAGGGGTATGCCGCCTGCTCGGTTTGCCGGGTAGACGGCACGCACGCCATCACCGCCGACATGGGGATGGCAAGGGTGCTGAAAAAAGCGGGCGTAACGGTGCTTTCGATCGAGGAGGGCGGCATTCTTCTGCCCCCCTACGCGCACGGCTTTATCGGGGGTGCCTCGGGCGTGTACGGCGACAGGGTCTATTTTTTCGGAGATATAAAAAAGCATCCGTCCTACGCGGCGATCGAGGACTTTCTGGGGCGGGCGGGCTTTACGCCCGTATCCTTATCGGGTGGACCTCTACGAGACCTCGGCGGCATTCTTTTTCTGCAAGAGGGCACCGATGAGGACCCCGAGGCAGGGCACGAGGATCAGCCCCACGAAGCCAAAGAGCGAATACCCCGTATATAGGAGCATCAGCGTGATCAGGGGATGGACACCGAGGCTTTTGCCGAGGATGCGCGGCTCCGCGATCTGGCGCATGATCTCGTGCGCAACGAGAAGGACGAGAAGCCCGATGCCGCGCCCCGTGCTTCCCATCAGAAACGAGAGCACGCTCCAGGGCACGAGCACCGTGCCGACGCCGATCACGGGCAGGATATCGAGCAGCGCGATGATCGCCGCCATCAGAACGGCGTATTCCGCGCGCAGGATAAGCAGTCCGACGAAAACCAGCACGAAGGTCATAAGCATCAGAATTCCGTAGGAGCGCAGATAACCGAGAAGGGTCTTTAAAAAGCCGTCCTTAAAGGCGGCAACGTGCGCACGCACAGAGGGCGGAAGCAAGCCCTTCAGCATAGAAAGCACGCGCTCAAGATCCCAACAGATATACAGCACGGAAACCACGCTGACAAGCAAAAAAAGCAAAACGCGCGGCACGGCGCGCGCTGCGGCGGTCATAGACGAGAGCACGCCCGATACGAGTGAGGCGGTGGCGGCGCTGATCGACTCTGCGATCTTCTCCTCAAAGACGGCGGCCGCCTCGCTATCGCCGAGCATTCCGTGCGGAAAGCGGAGCACGGCGGAGAGCATTGCGGAAAGCTCGCCGGAATCCGAGAGGTTGCCGACAAAGCGCCACGCCTCCCCCGCTACGGCATACAGCAAAAGGCCGATGCCCACAAGCACGGCAAGCAGAGAAAAAAGAGAAAGCGACATACGGCAGAGCCTTTTCGGAAGATGCAGCTTTCCCGCGAGCATTTCCGCCGGGCGGCGCAGGACGTACGCGACGAGCAAGGCAAGCGCAAAGGGCAAAAGCAGAGAAAGCGCATACCGAAAGAAAAGATAGATGAGCGCGGCGGCGCCGAAGCCGCAAACCGTCAAATAGGCGTATTTTCTCAGTTTTTGTGCGTCCATATCCACCTCAAAGAAAATAAATATTTACATTTTTTTCGTTTTTTCTACCGTATATTATATTCAAAAAGAAACAATATTATTCTAAAAGGAGTACAAAAAAATGGTAATCATTGAAATGGAAAACGGCAAAGAGATCAAGCTCGAGCTGAATGCCGAGGCGGCTCCCATCACCGTGGAAAACTTTCTTTCTCTTGTGAAGGACGGCTTCTACGACGGACTGATCTTCCACCGCGTGATCCCCGGCTTTATGATCCAGGGCGGCGATCCGCTCGGTAACGGTATGGGAGGCTCGGAGAAGAAGATCAAGGGCGAATTTGCCTCCAACGGGCACCCGAACCCCATCCGCCACACCCGCGGCGTGATCTCCATGGCACGTGCAATGGACAAGAACAGCGCGTCCTCGCAGTTCTTTATTATGCACGCAGACGCACCGCATCTTGACGGACAGTACGCCGCCTTCGGCAAGGTGGTTGAGGGGCTCGAGACCGTGGACGAGATCGCTTCCATCCCCACAGACTTCAGCGACCGCCCGAAGATCGCAATGCGTATGAAGAGAGTTTATATCGCGGAGTAATTTTCAAAAAGAAGAAGCTGCGTCAATTTTTTCGTTCTCTTCGATATAAAAAAAGTCACCTGCTATCTTTATGTGATGGCAGGTGACTTTTTATGGGCTGCGTGCGGTCGGAAACAATTTCCGCGCTTGACTCGGCGCCTTTTCATATTTTTTTGTAGAGAAAGAGGCGGAAATGGATCGGCGTTTTCAGCGAGGAGAGCGCAAGGAGCGCATCTCTTCCCTTCTTGCCCGTGCGGTAAGCATAGGGCGTCATCTCAAAGAGGGCGCGGATATGCGAGGGCTCTGTGATCTCGATCTCCTCTCGGATCTCCACGCTTTCCTCCAAGGAAAAGCCATCGGGGATCTCTTCGGAGACCTCGTTATAATAAGGGCTTTCGTACAGCACCCGCTTCAGCCCGTACAGATGCTCGCGCTCGGGCACCGCCATAAAAAGGCGGCCTCCCTTTTTCAGAACGCGCAGGCACTCCTCTCTTGCGAAGGGAGCAAAAAAATTCAGAAGCGCATCCACGCTGCCGCTCGCGACGGGCATATCGTACACGCCCGCAACGGCAGGATGCAGATCCCCTCTGCGCTTGGCAAGGCGGCGCACCGCCTCCTTCGAGATATCGAAGGAATAGATCTCTGCCGCGCGCTCCGCTTTTTCAAGCGCTTCGGCAAGACGCCCCGTATAGTATCCCTCTCCCGCACCGCCGTCAAGAACCGCGCCTCCCTTTGGCAGGGTGCGAAGCACGGCTTCGTTCAGCGCATCCGAGAGCGGCGCATAATAGCCCGCATCCAGAAAGGCGCGGCGGGATAGGATCATTTCCTTATTGTCACCGTGCGTGCCGCCCACGTTCGTGAGAAGGAGATTGTAGTAGCCCTCCTTGGCACGGTCATACGAATGTCCCGCGGCGCATCTTGCGCACCGCTCCTCAATGACGAGCGGCGCCTTGCACTTCGGGCAAATATAAATCGTTTGCATATACGCTCCTGATTTTAAAAATTACAGCGGTGCTTCTCGAAATCCGCGCACCCCTCAATACAAACGGACTCCTCCACGCCGTAAAGTCCGCCGTGAATCCGGAAATTTTCAAGCGTTACGCCGCTTGCGCCCGAGAATAAGAGAAGGTTGCTTCCGCGATAGGCATATTCCTTTTCGGAAAGATCGGTGGATTTATCGGCGTATTGCATTTCGATATTCCGAAGCGCAAGTCCGTCAATACTGCCATCGATTGCCTCAACGGAGGTCATCACATCCGCTGTGGTACGCACGTTTTGCATGGAAACGTTTTTAATATAAGCACCATTCTTGGCAAAGGCTTGCAAAAGACGGTCGGTATGATCCGCCGAGATATCCGAAAAATGCACATCCTCGATATCCGCCCGCCCGCGCTCTCCGTACGCCGTGCAAAGCTGAACAACATTTAAGGCCTGCTTGATCACGATGCCGTGAATACGCGCGTGACGGATCACACCCGTGCCGACACCGATACGGAAGGCGCAGATGCCCGTTCTCAGCACACAATTGGTGACCGTGACATACTCGCAGTGCATATCCTTATTCTTCAGTCTTTGCTCGCAGGCGCGGAGGGTGATGGCATCGTCCCCCGTTTCGATGATGCAATCCGAAACGGTTACATGGCGGCAGGCATCGATATCAATGCCGTCGGAATTCAGCATCCAGATCGGATTTCTTATCTGAACACCGCGGATCTGCACGTACTCGCATCCGTGCAAAAAGCAAGACCAGCAGGGAGAATCCAGGATCGTGATATCCTGCACACGCACGTTTTTGCACTCAATGAAGCAGATCAGCTGTCCGGGGCGCATCTTTTGTTTGTCCCGAAGCTCGCTTCTTCCGTGGCACCAGCCGTACATCTTGTCGGCCGCGGAGTCCACGCGATACACGAAGGCGTGCAGATTTCCGTTCACCGTTCCAAGGCCCGTGATCGCAACATCCGTTACCTCGTGCGCGATGATCAAGTGCTTTCCAACCCAGCCCTCGGCCTCGCAGGAAGCGTTTTGTTCATACGCATCGAGCGCATTGTAGTCATCAAGATTTTCGGAGGCAATCAGCTCCGCACCCATTGCAAGATGCAGCTCGACGTGGTTTTTCAGCCACACCGTTCCGATCTTGTATTTTCCTGCGGGAACGGTCACACGACCGCCGCCCGTGGAGGCGCAGGCATCGATTGCGCTTTGAAGAGCGTGGGTACAGAGCGTTTTTCCGTCTGAAGCCGCTCCGAAATCACACAGACATGTATTCATGTCCATTCTCCCAATCCTTTTTTATATTCTCATAGGCCGCGAAAAATCTTTTTCCAAGAATTTCAAGAGATCTTCTCGAAAAATGAATCTGATCGGGCTCTTCGGTTTTATCCTGCTCGTTGGAGGGAAGATCCGCCGTGTCCGCAAAGGCACCTCCCATATCCGCCATCACGCGGCGAATGGCACGAATAACCGGAGCGCATTTCTCGGCATTCTGCGCCTTCCATTGCGCACAAAAATCACCCGTTATGATCGGAACAACGCCCGCCTTGGCTCTCACGCCATGCAAAAGCGCGGAAAGATTTTTATAATGTGTTTCTTCGTCCACATCACGCGCGGCATCCGATTCGCCCTGATGCCAAAGCATAGCCACCACGCGGTTTTCGGGATTCATGGCAAGCGCGGCATCCAGCATCTGATGCATACGGATGCAGGCGGGATCCTGCGGCCGCCAGTGGCCGCGCACGAAGCCCGTTGCGCCCAGCGCGGTATCCACGATCAGAATCTTGCGCCCCTCGGCAAGCAAACCGCGCTTACAATATTCACGCGCAAAGGAGATCGCAAAATCATACTTTTTCCGCGAATCGGATTCCTCGATTCCAATCTCTGTGGGCAACGGCAAAACCCATTCCCCATCTATATACTTGCCCGAGCCATACATGCGGTAAAGCACGCCGTCCGGCAAATGCTCCTCCTGCACAGGACCGTATCCCGAGCCTGCGGCATTGGATTGACCCGAAAGCCAGATAATGTCAAATTTTTCGTTTTCAAAATGCATAACAGAACCTCCTTGGATTGAGTGAACTTAGGCACGGATGCTGATTAGCAGAAATTGTTCAAGACAAGGCAAAGCGAGCCGAAAAAATGAAGCCGTAGACACCTACGGCGATGCTTTCACGCAGTATCACACAATTAATACAATCAGCATCGCATCTACGATGGTGATGCAATATAAGACAATTATGCTGGTTAGTAGAAATTGCGTGAGACAAGGCAAAGCGAGCGCGAAGCCCGACGGCGTAGTTGCCTACGTCGAGGGCGACAAGTCGATGCTTTCACGCAGTATCACACAATTTATACAATCAGCATCGCGTCTACGATGGTGATGCTATATAAGATTTTACCGATTGGTAAGGTTGCAAAAATCAGTCGGTAATCATACCCTTTCGTGACCGTTTCCGTATTCTCTCTTCATCGCATCGACAGAAACGACCCATTGCTTACCGAATTTGCAAACGTCAACACCGTTTACAAGTTTTCCATAGGCAATTGCTTTGCGAAGTGTGCTTTCATTCAAACCCCAAAGCTCCGTTGCGTCGCTGAAAGCCATAAGTCCGTCAAAGGGTGTATCCACCTGAACGCCATTTTCCCAAAGTTCGTCGCAGGAAAGATCCAGATCATCGTTCCAAACAATTCCATATCCACCGACGTCAACGGTGACACAGGCAAACTCAGCGGGATTTTCCTTTAGCACTGCAAAAAAGGGTATTTTTTCAAACAATGGATTTACGTCGTAAATCTTGGTTACTCCCTCCGAAAATTGAACGCTCAATTTGTATTCGGGAAGAGCAAAAACATTTTTGATCTTGTGAAACATTACGCTACCTCCTATCATTCAAGCGGCGGGATCTTCCTATACTCCTGAGTTCTCCAAATTTCCATCAGAGTGTCTTTGTGCATCGCAATCCATTCCTGCACCATATTCATAGCTTTATTTGGTAGATACCCTTCGAGCACCTCGCCGGTCATAAAATCTATTGCCGCAACATCTTCATTATAAATAGCATGGATATGCGGTGGATTGTGTTCACTTTGCAAAAAATACATTCTGATAATAATTCCATAAAATCTCGATAATACAGGCATTATTATTCTCCTTTTAATCTTATCCTCAATTGTATTATATCACGATACCGTGATTTTGTCAATGTTTTTAAAGAATTATTTTCTTATATATCATCAGCATCGCCACTCGATGCTGATAAGAGCTGTATGAAATGAACAAAAAGTAATTTTTGTGCGTTTTGACGAATAATTTGCGGTGTAAGAAAAGTTACCAATCGACTATTGTAATTGCCAATTGGTAACCTTGTATAAGTATCGCTTTCGTTTTTGTTATATCACACAATTTATACAATCAGCATCGCGTCTGCAAAGCTGATGCTTTATAAGACAATTATGCTGGTTAGTAGAAATTGCGTGAGACAAGGCAAAGCGAGCGCGAAGCCCGACGGCGTAGTTACCTACGGCGAGGGCGAC
>JAGBBQ010000062.1 GCA_017938425.1 Clostridia bacterium
GGGATCAAGGCGTAAGCCTTGTATATCATCCGCAACTTGTTGCGGTATATCATCAATGCGAAGCATTGCATATCATCAAGCCGCAGGGATACACGCCGAAGGCGTGATGAGATACAGAGGGCGGCTTGCCGCCTCTGATGATATGCGGCCCGATAAGGGCCGATGATATGCCAAGCCTGCGGCTTGGATAAAAACAAACAAAAAACAGAAGGTTTTTGTTTGTTTTGGCTGTGCCGTCAAAAAATGAACAAAAGCACCCAAGAGGGGAGACAACCGGGGCTTCTGCGAAAAAGCTTTCTCTTGCCGTCGCCTTGCAAGCAAGCGCCGCTCTGCGAGAAAGCTTCGAACCGGATTCGCGCGACGGACGGAGTGGGATCAAGGCGGTGTTGCCGACCGCGGTGCTTCAAAGAGAGATGCGCGAGCAGGTTCGCGCTGTGCCGTCAAAAAATGAACAAAAGCACCCTTTTGGGTGCTTTTGTTCATTTTGGTGGAGACAACTGGACTCGAACCAGTGACCCCTTGCATGTCAAGCAAGTACTCTAACCAACTGAGCTATGCCTCCGAATGAATATATCATATCAAAACTTGGCGGATTTGTCAAGAGGGTTTTGAAAAAATATCGGTCGGCCGTGCCGAAAAAACACGGCGGCTGAATGCGCTTTCAGATCCCGCATTTTTCTTGACAACGGCGGCAAAATGTGATAAAATAGCAGTAAACGGAAAATTCTTCCAAAAAAGCAAATGATTATTTACATATCATCGGTTGCGGAGGCGAATATGGACTTTTCTTCTGAGCTTGCGTTTTATAAAGAGGAGCTTTATACGCGTGTTTTGCCCTTTTGGGAGAAATATGCGCCGGACAGGGAGTGCGGCGGCTTTTTCACCTGCTTTTCGGGAAACGGCGGGACGATGCTCTCTACCGATAAATACATCTGGAGCCAGGGCCGTATGCTTTACGTGCTCGGCAAGCTTCTCTCTCGCGGCGAGCTTTCGCGCGAGCGCCTTGCCTTTCTTGAAGAGATGGGAGACAAAACGGCGGCCTTTCTGATGGCGCACGCGAGGCTGGAAAACGGCGCTTGCACCTTCCTTTGCGACCGCGAGGGAAATAAAAAGCTTGCGGGGCGCGTATACGATTCGAGCATTTACGTGGATTGCTTCGTGATCATTGGCACGGCGACCTACGCGGCGTACAAAAGGGACAGAGAGATGCTCGCCTTTGCCGAGGCGCTTTATGCGCACGCGAAGGACAGATATCTTTCGGGCAGCTACAATACCGATCCCTATCCCGTGCCGCAGGGCTGCCGCACGCACGGTGCACCGATGATCTTCTCCAACACCTCGTTTACGCTTGGCACGGCGATGGAGGCGCTTTCTCTGGATGCGAGTGCCGCGTATGCGGATGCGTACGCTTATTCCTGCGATATTCTGGATCACTTTGTGGATGCGGACGGCGTTTTGCACGAGATGATCTTCGCGGGGGATACCTTTGATTTTGAGACCCTGCTCGGCCGTTATATCAATCCCGGGCATACGATCGAGGACTGCTGGTTTCTTGCCGATGCCTGCGAGCGCTTCGGCGATACCGAGCGGCTCAAAAAGGTAATGACCGTGCTGAAAAATGCGCTCAGCCGCGGCTGGGACGCGGAATATGGCGGTATTCGCCTCTTCGTGGACTGCGATGGCGGCGACGTGCGCGGCAGCGTGCCCGACGAGAGAGAGGAGATGGTCCGCAAGGTGAGGACCGACAACGGCTCCAAGCTTTGGTGGGTGCATTCCGAGGCGCTTTATTCCACCCTGCGCTTCTCGGATGAGCCCGGGGTATCGGAGTGGTACGAAAGGGTGAAGGATTATACCTTCCGCACCTTCCCGAACACGGAAAACGACCGCGGCGAATGGATCCAGATCCGTGACCGCGAGGGAAGGCCCGAGAACCGCGTGGTCGCTCTGCCCGTCAAGGACCCCTTCCATATAATGAGAAATCTGATCCTTCTGATCGAGGCGTGCGAGAAGCGCGCCGTGCGCTGAAAGGGGAAAACACAGTATGAAATACGGGTATTCTCTCGGTATTTCTCTCGGCGTATATCCGACGGAAGAGATCCTTGTCGCCTGCGCCGCGGCGGGGATCCAATATATCGAGCTTTCGCCGCGCACAGAGGCGCTGGATCGCTATTTTGCGGGCGCGGCTGAAATAAAGAAAACGGCGGACGGAGCAGGGCTTGTCCTGCGATCTCTGCATCTGCCGTTCGGTGAGGGACTGTATAATTTCTGCGCGCCCGATCCCTCCGACAGAGAAGAGACGCAGCGCGCGCAGAAGGCGCTATTGCCGCTTGCCGCGGCGCTTGGGGTGGGGTACGTCATCGTGCACGGCGGCATTCCGTATCCGCAGACCGAGCGTGAAAAATACCTTGCGATCGCAAGGGAGAATATCGCCGAGCTGCAAAGGGAAGCGAGCGCGTACGGCATCCACGTTTGTGTGGAGAGCCTGCTTCCGAGCTGCATCGGGCGGAACGCAAGCGAGCTTTTATATATCCTTTCGGCGCATCCCGACCTGCGGGTCTGCTTCGATCCGAATCATTTGCTTGACGAGAGCGTTACGGCGCTTCTTTCTGCCGTGGGGGATCGCGTGGCGGCGGTGCATTTTTCGGACTGCGACGGTCTTGACGAGCGGCATTGGATGCCCGGCGAGGGCGTGATCGACTGGCCCTCTGTGATGGAAAAGCTCTCCGAGATCGGCTACGGGGGGCCGATCCTTTACGAGGTCAACCCCTTCCTTACGCCGAAGAGCATTGACCGCCGCCCGCTGACCTTTGACGATTACAGAGAAAATCACGCGGCGCTCTGCCGCGGCGAAAGACCCGCACCGATCGGAACGCCGATCGAGGCGGAATGCCGATCTTGCGTGTTTGCGGAGCGGTATTTTAAAAACTTCGGGCTGAAATACGAGCCAAAGGCTTAAAGTCCGAATCCCTTTTTTCGCATCTCTCTGGGGGCGAGGCCGAAATGCTCCTTGAATTTTTTTCGGAAATAGGTGCAGGAGCAGAAGCCGAGCTGGGCGCTGATCTGCTCGATCGGCGTGTCCGTTGTCTGCAAAAGCTCCTTGGCCCTTCCGAAGAGGACCTTGTTTTTCATGTCGTGCAGCGTTCCCTCGCCAAGCTTGGCAAAGGCGGCGTAGAGCGCGGATTCGCAAACGCCGATCTGCCTTGCAATATCGGCGGGGCGCAGATCTGTGTTTTCCCAAAGCAGCTGCTCCGTGCGTGAAACGATCTGCCGACTGCGGCAGGGGGTGCTGTCCTGCATCCGTCCGATCAGGTGCGCAAGCAGGGTATAAAGAGCGGCAATGCCCTCGGGCGTGGTGCGCGGACCGATGGGAACGCTATGGAGAAGCGAAAGCGTTTCCATAGCCCCCTTGATCACCTGCAGAGGATAGGTCTTTTTTTCGGGGTTCGGAAAATACGGAAAGCCGAGCGAGAGAAAGGCAACGTCCTCCGTGTCCTGCCAATAGGAATGGTAGGGAAGTCCCTTCGGAATATAGAAGATCTCGCCCGTGGA
>JAGBBQ010000063.1 GCA_017938425.1 Clostridia bacterium
CCTCGGTTGTCATCTGATCGATCTCGTGTATCGCATCCAGGGTGAGCCGCAGGCGGTGCATACCTTTGTTAAGGAATCCGGCAAAAACGGTGTGATGGCGCCCGACTATGCTTTGTCGGTGCTGGAATATGAAAACGGTGCTTCCTTCGTGAAGACCACGGACGTGGAGTGCGGCGGATTTTTGCGCCGCCAGCTTGTGGTAACGGGAACGAAGGAAACGGTTGTGATCGAGCCGCTGGAAAAGATATTCGAGGGTGATCTTTTGACTACGGGCTATCGCAGTATCACGGATGAATCCTGGAGCGCAGACGGCGAGAGAATGGTCAGCGCGCCCTATCACCGCTATAAGGCTATGATGCTCGGCTTCGCATCCTACGTGCGCGGCGAGAAAAAGAACCCCTACGATTATACTTATGAAAAGAACGTGCGCCGCCTTGTGCAGAAGTGCTGCGGCCTCGATCAATGAAAGGAATAGGAAAATGAAGGCTATTTTGGTTGGAAAGAATAAGGAGCTGCTCTGGAGCGAGGTACCGGACCCCGTGCTCGCGGAGGACGAGGTGCTCGTCAAGGTGGAATACACCGCGCTCAACCGCGCGGATCTGATGCAGAGAGACGGCGATTATCCGCCCCCTCCCGGCTGCCCCGAATGGATGGGCCTTGAGGTCTCGGGCGAGATCGTCGCGATGACCGACGGCGCAAAGGAAAAATCCGATTACAGGCTCGGCTCCAAGGTATGCGCGCTTCTCGGCGGCGGCGGCTACGCCGAGTACGTTGCGGTCAAATACGATATGTGTATGCCCGTGCCCGAGAATACGAGCATGATCGAGGCGGCCGCGATCCCCGAGGCGTATGCGACCGCGTATCTGAAGCTTTTCGTCGAGGGTAAGGCGAAGGCGGGAGACACGCTTCTGATGCAGGCGGGCGCAAGCGGTCTTGCCAGCGTGATCATTCCTCTTGCGAAGTCCTTCGGTCTGCGCGTGATCACCACCGTGATCCGCGATCCCGCGTCCATTTCGCATCTCGGCGCGGACCTTGTGGTGAATACGAAGGAGGAGAGCCTTGCCGAGGTCCTGAAAAAGGAGGAGGCAGAGGGAAGAGCGGTGGATATCGCGATCGACTGCCTCGGCGGCAAAATGCTCGGCGAGTGCCTGCCCTACGTGAAGTACGGCTGCCGCTGGATCGTCATTGCGGCGCTTGCGGGCGCAGAGGCGACCGTGGATCTCAAAACGATTTATAAAAAGAACATCCGCATCGTCGGCAGCACCCTTCGCTCGCGCACACCCGAGATGAAGGCCTCCATCCTCGCTTCGCTCGTGAAGGAGGTCTGGCCGAAGGTATCCTCCGGCGAGGTGAAGCCCACCATCTACAAGGTGCTTCCCATCACCGAGGCCGAGGCGGCGCACGATATTCTTGCCAAGGGCGAGAACGTCGGAAAGGTGGTCCTTTCGGTCGGTTAACGCCGCTCTCCCGCCACTCTTAAAATAATACTTGCTTTTTTTGGAAAAAAGTGATACAATGGTATAAGAGTATCGGGAGGATGTCATATGATTATTTGGGATTTGCTCGGAAACTACGTCATAACGGCATCCGTTGCCGCCTGGCTGCTTACGCAGATCATGAAGTTTTTCGTCGCGTGGTTTGTGGACGGAAAGCCGGATCCGCATCGCCTCTTCGGAGACGGAGGTATGCCCAGCGCGCATTCCGCCACCGTGGTCTGCCTGACGGTGATGATCGGCTACGGCTGCGGCGTCGGCTCGCCGATCTTCGCGCTCGCCTTCCTTTTTGCGATCATCGTTATGCACGATGCGACGGGCGTGCGCCGCGAGACGGGAAAGCAGGCGACGCTTCTGATCGAGGTCATCGGCACGCTGAACGGCATTATCTCCGAGAAGGATGCGATCGTCCGCCGCCAGAAGCTCAAGACGATGGTCGGGCACACGCCGATGCAGGTTTTCTTCGGCGCGCTCTTCGGCGCAGTGGTCGCCGTGGCGTATATCCTGATCTTCCGCCTGGAATACGGCGCATACCTGTAATTCGTTTATCATAAAATATAATATAGATAAGGAAATTTGAAAATGAAAGTTCTTGTTATCAACGCGGGCAGCTCGTCTCTGAAGTTCCAGGTCGTGGATATGGACACCGAGAAGGTGCTTGCCAAGGGTATCTGCGAGGAGATCGGCGGAAAATCCAGATTTAAGTTCAAGGTGGAGGGAAGAGAGGACTACGTCACTGCAGCGGCGCTTCCTACCCACGCAGAGGCACTCGTGCTCGTTCTGAATACGCTCGTGGACGAAAAGCTCGGCGTGCTGAAGTCGGTCGATGAGATCGAGGCTGTCGGCCACCGCGTGCTGCACGGCGGCGAGAAGCTCTCCGGCTCGGTGCTGATCACCGAGGAGGTAAAGGCGATCATCGATGAGTGCAAGGATCTCGGCCCGCTTCACAATCCCGCAAACCTTACGGGTATTCTCGCCTGCGAGAAGGTAATGAACGTGCCCCAGGTGGCTGTGTTCGATACCGGCTTCCATCAGACGATGCCCGATTACGCGTATATGTACGCGCTTCCTTACGAGTATTACGAGAAGTATAAGATCCGCCGCTACGGCTTCCACGGCACCTCTCACAGATACGTCAGCGCACGCGCTGCCGCTATGATGGGCAGAGAGGATATCAACGTGGTGACCTGCCATCTCGGCAACGGCGCCTCGATGGCGGCCGTTATGAACGGCAAGTGCTTCGATACCACGATGGGCGTTACGCCTCTCGAGGGCATTATGATGGGCACGCGCTGCGGTAGCATCGATCCTGCGATCATCCCCTATCTGATGCGCAAGGGCGAGCTGACCACGGCAGACGAGATCGATAAGATGATGAACAAGAAGTCGGGTATGCTCGGCGTCAGCGGCATCAGCAGCGATAACCAGGAGATCACCAAGGGTGCAAGAGAGGGCAACGCGCGTTGCCAGCTCGTTGAGAATATGTACGTGCATCAGCTCGTGAAGATCGTCGGCGGCTATATTGCCGCAATGGGCGGCGCGGATGCCATCGTATTCACCGGCGGTATCGGTGAGAACTCGGGGCTTTACCGCGAGAGAGTTTGCGAGAAGCTTGCCTTCCTCGGCGTGAAGATCGACGCGGAGAAGAACAAGATCCGCGGCGAGGAGATCGATATCGCAACGCCCGATTCCTCCATCCGCGTCCTTGTTATCCCCACCAATGAGGAGCTTGTGATCGCAAGAGATACCAAGGCAATCGTAGAGGCACTTTGATTGATTGAATAGGCACTGGATAGGGGATGCGCGCTTATGTCGCGCTCCCCTTTCTTGTATCCTTGATTAAGACAACAATTATTTACAAACGGAGGTTTTATGTACGACGAGCTGACCGAGGTCGATATCCGAAAGATGGAGGAGGAGATCAAGTACAGAAGCGAGAAGCTTGCACCGATGCTGCGCGCCGAGATGCGGAGAACGCGCGAATTCGGCGATCTTTCGGAGAATGAGGAATATAAGGAGGCCAAGCGCGAGAAGCGCCGCAACGAGGGCCGCATCCGTTATCTTGAGAATATGATCCGCACCGCGCGGGTGGTGGAGGTCGAGAAGCGAGACGGCGTCAGCCTCTTTGATTACGTAACGATAAAGAACCTTGACAGAGGGATCGAAAAGAAGATCCAGATCGTGACGACGCTGCGCCAGGATGCCCTGCGCGGCTTCGTTTCCAAGGAGTCGCCGCTCGGCGCGGCGCTTCTGGGGCATAAGGCGGGAGACACCGTGACGGTCGAGATGCCGGACGGGCGCTCCTATAAAGCCGAGATCCTTGCCGTGGAGCGCGGCGAGGATAACGATACGCTGCCGATCAGCGGCTATTAAAAAGAAAAAAGGAGGACACACAGGTGGCAGAGCTTTCTATCCGTGCGCTGAACGAGGCGCTTTCTCTCGGTGAGCAGACCGTGCTTGCCGACGAGGCATATTATACAGAGCAGGTCGCATCCGTCGCACGCCGTATTACGGAGGGCGGCATCCGCGTGCTTTTGCTGGCGGGTCCCTCGGGCGCGGGAAAGACGACCACGGCCAATCTCATCGCCGATGCCGTGCGCGCGCTGGGCTTCGAGAGCCTGGTCGTTTCTCTGGATAATTTTTACCGCGACCACAGAGATCCCGCCTATCCGCGGCTTGCAAGCGGCGAGAGGGATATGGAGTCCTGCGATGCGCTGGATCTTTCTCTGGTGCACGAATGTCTTGCCGATATCCTGCTCGGCAAGAGCTTTACGATCCCGCGCTACGATTTCAAGCTCGGGCGCGCAAACGGGCAGAGCACGCATACGCCCATCCTGCACGGCTGCGTGATCGTGGAGGGCCTGCACGCCCTGAATCCCGCGCTCGCACACCATCTGCCCGCGGGCGGCGTGCTCAGGCTTTTCGTCAGCGTTTCCACCAATATCGTGGAGGACGACGGCACCCGCCTTCTCTCGGGCCGAAAGATGCGCTTTCTGCGCCGCCTGGTCAGAGACAGCATCTTCCGCGGCGCAGAGGTGGGGAGGACGCTTGCGGTCTGGCAGTCGGTGCTGGATGGCGAGGATAAGTACCTCTATCCCTATAAGGACACGGCGGACGTCTTTTTCAACACCTTCCATACCTTTGAGCTCGGCGTGCTGAAGGATATGGCGGCAGAGCGCATCGAGGCGTCGGGCATTGCGGATCCGTATCTTGACGTCGTGCGGCACGCGCTGACCAAGATCCGTCCTCTCTCCCCCTCGCTCGTGCCGGGGACCTCTCTGATCCGCGAGTTTATCGCGGGGGGCGTGTACGAGGATAAATACTGATCGGTCGCACGCTTTTTCGCCCTTTCTCATAAAATGAAAGCGAGGCGCCATACACGCGCCGATCGGAAAAGAGGAAAACGGCTGTGAAGATCGTAATCATCCGTTCGCCGAAGCTTCTGGCACCCCTGCTGGGGCGGCTGTTCGGCGTACATTTAAAAAAGAGCGGGAAGCGCTGAGGCGCTCGCCGCCCAAAAGAAAAGAGCGTGAAGGATGCGCGGATGCGCCCTTCACGCTCAAATTTTTTATATGCAGGAGATACAATTGACTCAAAGAAACGCTTTGGCGTTTCTTCATCCATCATTATCCGATCAGAGGATCTGGCTGTAAACGCCGCCCTCGGTGACCTCGGTAAGAGGCATTTTCTGCAGGGCGGCAAGCTTATCGGTATAAGCCTTCGCCTCGTCGAAGCGGTTCTCGTGCTCCATGCGGAGCAGGTTCTCGATAAGGAAGTTGTGCGACTCGCAGGTGAAGAGGTTGCGCACGGGGGAGATCTTCTGCAGCGTCTCGTAGTCGTGGCCGCTCTTTTCAAAGTCGGGGGTGTACCCCATAAGGTTCTTCGCGTAGTTGACACCCGAGCCGAGACACCAGGCGTCAAAGTACTTCGCGAGCTCGTCGTCATCACCGATCAGCGCCGAGATTCTTTCAATATAATCAAGCACCGTCTTTTTCTCCTCGCCCGTGTAGAGGTGCAGCACGTTCTTATCCACCTCCAAGCGGTAGGGATGCAGCGCAAGGCCCGCTTGCTTGCCCTTTTCAAGCGTCAGCTCTGCCATATAGCCGTAGTTCCAGCCCGAGGCCTGCTTCGTGTTCGGCCAGGGGAAGAAGAAGTTACCGAGGCTGTAGACGATGGGCTTGCCGTGATAGAACTCATAGCCCTGCATACAGTGGGTATGCCCGCCGATCAGCGCGTCCGCACCGAGGTCGAGGATCAGGCGATAGCGGTCTCTTGCACGGGGCGCGGGCAGGGGATTGTATTCGTTTCCGCCGTGGAAGGCAACCACGACGAAGTCCGCCCTCTGCTTCTCCTCGGCGATGCGGTCCGCCAGCTTGCGAAGGTTGAATACCGCCGCACCGGCACCCGTCTTGGTCGCGCCGCCGAATTCGTTCTCGCAGACGGCGATAAAGGAGGTGCGCACGCCGTCCTTTTCAAAGATCACGGCCTCGTACGCCGCATCGATATCCTTGCCGCCGCCGATATGCGCGAAGCCCTCGCGCTCAAGCAGCGCGATCGTGGCGAGCGACGCCGCGTGATGAAAGTCTCCGAAATGGTTGTTTGCGAGGATGGCACAGTCAAAGCCGCCTGCCTTGAGAAGGTCGATGTTCTCCTCATCGCCGCGCAGGTTCGGTCCGCTCTTCGCGATCGCGTAGCCGACGCCCTCGGGGCAGAGAACGTTCTCCTGGTTGACGAGACGGTAGTCCGCGCTCTTCAGGATGGGAAGCAGCTCGGCAAACGCCGCCTCGGCCGCCTTGCCCTTCGTTTCCTTCGAATGATGGGTGCTGATGTCACCCGCAAATAAGATCTTCATAGGAAGCTCTCCTTTGTGTTTTATTGCAAATTAAGTATAGCAGAGGGGAGAGTAAAAGTCAAGTGAAAAAAAGCTTCTTGCGTACCGCCGCTTTTTGTGCGCTTTCGACAAAGGGGAGCGGCGGTATTTTTTGCGCATCGGCGAAGGGATAAACCGGCTGCCCGTTTCTCGCTTTTACATCCGTTTTTGAGAAAACGGAAATAAAATGTAAATAATTATTTTCAAAACGAGTTCGTTTGTGAACAAAGGCGGCGGTGTTCAGCATATGGGCGGCAAGACGCATCCGATGCGCATCCGGGCGCAGGAGGCATAAGCACGGGCGGCTTCGGCGCCGGCTTTGGTTTTTTTGTAGAAAATAATAAAAATTTACGTTTTCTATTGCGCTTTTATAAAAAATATGTTATAATATTAGAAAAGTATTTTAATTTTGCGCGAGCGATCGCTTTTATGATAGATCTTTTAGGAAAAAATTCCCCCTGCTTTGCAAGGGATCCCGCAGAAAGGAAGGCCGCGATGGAGGATATTTTTATCAGCCTGCTCTACCCGACGAGAGAGGCGCGCGAATTGCATAGAGACGCGGCAAACCGCCCGGATATTTCGGATAAGGTCTGCGACGCATTGGGGCTGACGGATATGTTTTCTCTGCGCTCCTCGATGCTTTCGGATTTCTTCACGGCGGACGTGGATATCCTTCGCTACCGTCAGAAGACCTTTGCGGATATGCTTTCCGTCAAGGAGCTGAGGCAAACGCTTGACAGCATCTATCCGATCCTTGCGGATATTCACGAGCTTCGCCATATGGAGAGCGAGTCGGGTCCTGCCGAGTCCTATCTTTACAGCATCACCGAGATCGAGCTTTACGTTTCCTGCATCGATACGCTTGCCAAGGGGCTTGCCCCCGTGCGCGGGAGGCTTTCGGACGGCGCTTTTGCCGCGCTGGCGGACGCGGTGCTCGGACTCTCGGAATCGGATTACTACAAGGAGCTGAATCAAAAGCTTTCCGCGCTTTCCCAAAGAGTGCACGAGGTGAAGAGCGTTACGATCGGCGTCAATCTCGACGCGGGGATGGTGCCTGCCTCGGCGGGCGTGATCTCGGTCAATTCCGAGCCCTTCAAGTCGGGCAAGCTATTGGATAAGATTCTGCGCCTGTCGTTCAAGAACGACGCGAGCACCTGCATCGCACCGCTCTCCCCGATCCGCAGGAACGGGCAGAGTGACAATGCCTCCGAGGCAATGACCGCGGCGCTCCACAGCGCGATGGAGGATATCTTCCGCTCCTCGGTCAAGGGCTGGCGCGCCATCGTCGGAGAGTACGTGCTGGATCATACGGACTTTCTTCTGCAGCTTCTGCCCGAGATCGAGTTCGTGTGCAAAGCGGCCGGCGTGATCGAGAGGCTTGCCGCGCATCCGGGCTGCGCCGCGGTGTTCCCCGAGGTTCGCGAGAAGGGCGAGAAGGCGTTCTCTGCCGAGGGGCTTTACAATCCGCGTGTCGCGCTTGCGATCGAGGACGAGATGGTGGTAAATGACGTGACCTTCGATAAGGAGGGAAGCATATACGTTCTTACGGGACCGAACAGAGGCGGTAAATCCGTCATCACCGTGGCGGTCGGCGCCTGCCAGGCAATGCTGCAGCTCGGTATGCCCGTGCCCGCGGCACGCGCGGTGCTCTCGCCGGTGAGCGGTATCTTCACGCACTTCCCCGAGGAGGCGGACGATACGATCGACAAGGGGCGTCTCGGAGAGGAATGCGCGAGACTGCGCGAGATCTTCAACGCTCTGGACGGCTACGGCATGGTCCTGCTCGATGAGTCGCTCTCTTCCACGGGCGCTTACGAGGCGACCTACATCGCGGAGGAGATCCTTTGCGCGCTTGCGGTCAAGGGTGTGCGCGGTATCTTTTCCACGCACCTGCACGATCTTGCGCTCGCCACGGCGCGCATCAACGAGCGCTCGCTTTCGATGGGCGGCGGCGCGGTGGACACCCTGGTCGCGGGAATGGAGGAGGGAAAGCGCTCCTTCAAAATACTGCGCGCAAAACCGGACGGTAAGTCCTACGCAAGAGACATTGCGAACAAATACGGGCTTTCCTTTGAGAACCTTATGGGAAAGACGGAGAAATAAAACGGCTTTCGCCCTCGGGCGGAGGCACGGAGGAAAAAATGGGAGTCGTGATAGGGATCGACGTGGGCGGAAGCACCACGAAGATCGTCGGTTTTAAAAATGATGCGGGGGCGAAAACGCCGCTGGCGCCGCAGTTCGTGCGAGCGAACGATCCGCTCACCTCGGTGTACGGCGCGTTCGGCAAGTTCACGCACGAAAACGGGCTTTCGCTCACGGATATAGATAAGGTGATGATGGCGGGCGTCGGCTCGACCTTCGTGACGAAGAGTCTTTATGACCTGCCCTGCCACCACGTGTCGGAGTTCGACAGCATCGGGCTCGGCGGTATGTATCTTTCGGGGCTCTCGGAATGCCTCGTCGTCAGCCTCGGCACGGGCACGGCGATCGTGCACGCGTCAAAGGAAAAGGGAATTGAATACCTTGGCGGCACGGGCGTCGGCGGCGGTACGCTGGTCGGCCTCTCCAAGCTCCTTCTGAAGGCGGAGAACATCGAGCACATCGTGGAGCTTGCCGAGGGCGGAGAGCTCTCCAACATCGATCTTTGCATCGGGGACATCACCGAGAAGAAGAGCATGGGGCAAATGCCCGCGGATCTGACGGCCTCGAATTTCGGAAACGTCTCGGATCTTGCGACGAAAAACGATATTGCGAGGGGCATCCTGAACCTCGTGTTTGAGACGGTCGGTATGGTTGCCATCTTCGCGGCGAAGGCACGCGGCGTGCGCGACATCGTGCTGACGGGAAACCTCACCCACCTATCCTACTGCCGCGAGAAGGCAGAGTATTTCAACGGTCTTGAAAGGACCTACGGCGTGCATTTTCTGATCCCCGAGCTTGCGCAGTTCTCCACCGTGATCGGTACTGCGCTGCAGGGTTGAGCGCCGCTTTTATATAGCTTTTAAATTTTTGCATCATATAGATTTTTCAATTGGGGGATTTTGCTATGGCAGAAAACAAAAAGGCCCTTGCCATCGAAACGGCAAACGAGAATGGCAATGCGGCACTCACGGAGCGCCTGGAGGACGTAGCCGAGCGTATGGCTGAGGTCGAGAAGGCGACGGATGCTGTTGCACAGGAGCAGAAGCAGCGCCTCGCAGAGCAGGCAGAGAGCACGGAGCAGCTCAAAAAGGAGGAGGCCGAGAGGCGCGCGCAGGCCGCCGAGACGGCTAAGAGCGTGGCAGACCGCCGCGCCGCGGTGCTCGATTATACCGAGAATTACCGCGAGAACCAAAAGCAGGAGAAGGCGGCGAGAGCCACCGTTTCCAAGGCGAAGGCGGAGCGCCTTGCCGCTGAGGCAGAGGCGAAGGCAAAGGCCGAGCGCGAGGCGGAGGAGGCTCTGCAGCGCGAGCGCGAGGAGCTGATGGCTCGCCGCGCAAGAAACGCATCGCTCC
>JAGBBQ010000064.1 GCA_017938425.1 Clostridia bacterium
ACATTGTGAAATATCTCGCTCTGCTCGATGTGAAATGAAATAAATCCCCTCACGCCCGCAGGCATTTCACTCGCTGAAAGCGAATTTCACGCACGAAGTGCATTTCACAAATCCCGCAAGGGATTTATTTCGTTGCGTAGTGTCCTTAAGGGCACTACGCATAGCGCTTTGCTCTTTTTTATGCGCGAGGGCTTACAGCTCTGCCGCTTTGCCGGGCAGAAGCACGATCCTGCCCTCCTCAAAATCAAAATCGTCGGGGTTGCCGCGCTTCTCGCCGTAGTAGAGCGGGATCGCGTGCGCCGCGCCGAGCTCATAGGCAAAGTCCGCCGCATCCTTGGCGTTCATCGCGCCGCCTCTGCCGTTGATGGGCAGAAAGGCGTAATCCACGCCGTCCTCCACGAGCTCAAGCACGTCGTCAAGCACCTCGTAGTTATAAAGCGTATCGCCGCTGACGTAGTAGGTCCTGTTCCCATCGTCGATGATATAGCCGACCGCCAGCGCATCCGCACCCTCGGCGCGCACGGCGTAGAAGGTGACGTTCTTCTCGCTCCATACCGAGTGTGCGGTAAAGGGAACGATATTGTATTTTCCGCAAAGCTCGGAAAGCGCGGCATAGGCGCTCTTCGAGGCGAGCACGACCGCGTCGGGATTTTTTTCAAGAATGCTCTGCAAAGCGCCCTTGCAAAGATGCAACGGATGATCCCCCGTGATCAGAACAACGTCTGCCCCCATCGTGGCGGCCGCCCCATTCGGATCGACGAGAATTCTCGCGCGCTCCCCCTCAAAAAGAAGTGCGGAATCACCAAGCCAGGTAACCTTCATGATAGTATCTCCTTTCGCCGACACGCGGCACCGTATGTTTCTTTCGTATTTCCGAAACGGTGCGTTCTTACACCGATCAGAGCAGGATCCAGAGCCCCAGCGCCGAGGAGAGCACGCCGATCAGCGCCCCCGCCACAAGGTCCCTTATAAAATGAATGCCGAGCAAAAAGCGGCACACGCAAAGCACGGCCGAGAGCCCGAGCAGCAAAAAGCCGAAGGAAAGATCGAAGGCGAGCATCGCGACCGCGATGGCAAACGCCGAAAACGCGTGGCGGCTCGGAAAGCTCTTCCCCCGCGCGCGGTGCGGCTTCCTCTCGTAAAAGGGGTACACCTCGTAGGGGCGCGGCGCGCGCACGAGCGCACGGACGAGCGAAACGAGCAAAAACGGCACGGCGAGCATCACCGCCAGGCGGATCGCCAAAAGATAGGACTCAGAAAAGCTCTCGACCAGCACATACAAGGCGGCGTACACCGAGACGAGAGAGATAAAGATCGAGGCAACCCAAAGCCCCTCGGCAAGCGTCTCGTTTTCATAAACGGCGCGCAAAAGCTTTTCTCTTTTCTGCACGGCTACCCCCTCCTTTTCTTTTTCTCTATATTTATTATACTGTTTTTCTCGGTCTTTTGCAATAGGGTTTAAAAAATTTGTTTTTCGCTCACAAAAAGGTTACGAAAAATCATACGAATACAACGGCCAAAGCACCTCCGCGAGAGATGCCTTGGCCGATTTTTTTATTTTCCTCGGCGTCTTGGCAGGCCGTTTGCCACGGTGATGCCGCCGCCGATCAGAAGGAAGGCGATAAGATACCGGGGATCCAGAATATTTTCCTTCAGCAAAAGCGCGCCGATCAGGCAGGAGAAGAGCGGCTCGGCGAACTTGACGATGAAGAGGCCGGAAAGCGAGCTTTCCTTCAAGATCCGATACCAAAGGCAATACGATACCGAGGAGGCCGCCAGAATATAGAGCAGGATGGGAAGGGCATCCGCGCGCGCCGCCTGCAGGCCGCCGCCCATAAGAAGTCCCACCGCGGTCAGCACCGCGCCGCCGAAGAGCTGCGAGACGCCCGTGGCGGTGATGGGATCCACCCTTTCAAAAAGCCGCTTCGAGATCACGTTCGCCGCCACGGTGCAAAGCGAGGCAAGAAGGATCAGCACCTCGCCGAGGCCGAGGGTGACGCCGCCCCCCGGGGTATAATTCATCGCGATCACGCCAAGGAAGCCGAGCAAAACGCCGACGAGCTTCCCGACCGTAAATTTCTCGTTACGGAAGAAGAGCGGCGCGCAAAGCACGTATAAAAGCGCACCGACCTGCTTCAGGATCGCGGTCTTGCCGCTTGCGGTCAGAGAAAGTCCTCCGTAGGTGCAGGCGTAGTGAAGAACGATGGCAAAAAAGCCCGAGAGAAGCACGGGCAAAAGCGAGGAAGGGATCGCACCGAAGCTCCTTTTATCCTTAAAAAATGCAAAGGCCGTTATCAGCGCGCCGCAGATTAGAAAGCGCACGCCCGCAAAGAGCAGGATATCCCCCGTCGATACCACCGAAAAGGCAGCAAAGCCGAGCTTCACCGTGGGAAAAAGAGAGCCCCACAAGAGCATAACGAGAAGCGAAAGCCCAAGCGTTTTTTGTTTACTCACGAATCAAAACACTCCAAAATGAAAATAGTTATTTACATTATCTATGGCTTACACCCAGCGTGCGGCCGCCGTCCACCACAAGGTTTTCGCCCGTGATATAATCCTGCTCGGAAAGGAAAAGCACCGCATCCGCAATATCGCTCGGCATACCGCCGTGCCCCGTCTCTCCCAGCTGCGTCATATGCTCCATCGGCGCGCAGCCTGCGCGGTGGATCGCGCCGGGGGACACGCAGTTGACGCAGATATTGTACTGCCCGACCTCCTGCGCCAGTGCCTTTGCCATACCGATCAAGGCCGCCTTCGCCGCGGAATAATCCACACGGTCCACAAGGCCGACCACCGCGGCGATCGAGGACATATGGATGATCTTTCCGTATTTCTTCGCGATCATCCCGGGAAGCACCGCCTGCGTGCAATGCATCGCGCCCTTGATATTCGTATCCAGAACGAAATCCAGCGTTTCGACCTCGGCATCCACGAAGCGCGTCAGCTTGCCGAGAAGCCCCGCGCTGCCGCCCGCATTGTTCACAAGCACGTCCACCGTGCCGAAGCGCGCCTCAGCCTGTCTCACGTAGGCAAATATCTTTTCTCTGTCGCGCACGTCGCAGGGCGCGGCCATGGCCTTACCGCCCATATCCTCGATCTCTTTTACGGTGCGCTCTGCGTTTTCCGCGTTATAGTCCAGCACGACGACCGCCGCGCCCTTTTCTGCAAAGCGCAGCGCGATCTCGCGCCCGATGTTCGCACCGCCGCCCGTGACCATCACGACCTTGTTTTTTATCTCACTCATAATAATTTACTAAGTTCCTCCATTACCGTTTTTGCCGAGCGAAGCGAAAGCTGCTCCAAGGTGCTGCTCTCCGAGAAGCGGTCCACGCAGAAGGCGATCTGACCGCCGAGCAGGGGACAAAGCACGCGCGTGAGCGCGCCGAATTTGCCACCCGCGTGGTAGGAAACGGGGGTCCTCACCTCGCGCTTCAAAGCACGCATCGCGTGCAGCGCCTCGAGCATATCCTCCTCGGTATTTGCGATCGAAACGATCTTGATGATATCGGGCTTTCTCTTTTCAAGAAACAACGCAAGCTCCACGAGCTGCGCGCGGTCCATCGCCACGCCCGGATGGCAGGAGAGAAGCACCTCCGCGCCCATACCGTGCACGCGCTCGATGAAGGCGCACTGGCGGTCGATCACCGCGCTGTCGGCCACGATCTCCTTGGGGTTATTCTTGGTGAAGGAATACTTATCCTCGCCGACGAAGGCGCTTTTCGATGCGGGATCGAAGGTATATCCCTGCATATCCACGCCCTGCGCACCCGCGCGCACCGCACGCAGGAACAATTCCTCCCTCTCCTCCTCGGTATAAGGCACGGCCGACCAATCGTACGCCGTCGCGTAGTTCAGCGCGAGCACGGGCAGAGGTGCCCCTTCGAGAACGGCGCGCAGCCCCTCCTCGCTCTGATCCGCAAGGCAGGAAAGATGCAGGTCGATCATCGCCGCGCCGTCCAGATGGCAGTTCTTCATCTCTGCCCACGCGGCACGCACGCTCCTTTCTCTGACAACGCCCGCAAGCGCGGGTGCGGAAAGCTCCGAAAGTCTTTTCATTTTACCGTCATGACCACCTTTCCCGTATTTTCAAAGCGCTCGAGAATGCCCTGCGCCTCGTTTACCTCGGCAAAGGGGAGCACCTTATAGATCGAGGGCTTGATCGCGCCGCTTTCCAGATGCGGCCACATATCGCGCACGAGCGAGGAAAGGATCTCGCGCTTTTGCGCATTCGTGCGGTTTCTGAGCATACTGCCGACGAGATGCAGCCCCTTCGTCAGAAGCGGGCGCAGCTTCACATTGGTTTCGATCCCCGCCAGCGTTGAGATCACGATCCAATAGCCGCCTCTTGCCATATACGGCATGGCCGCACCGAGATCCTCGCCCGAAAGGCAGTCCATGCACACGTTCACCGCTCTGCCCTCTTTTTCAAGCCTTGCAAAGGCATCGGGAATGCTCTCCCTTTCCTGCACGATGATCTCATCCGCGCCGAGAGCTTTGATTTTCTCCGCCTGTGCCGCGGTCTGCACGCTCGTTACCACGTATGCGCCTGCCGCCTTGCCCATCGGGATCGCGGCGCTCGCAAGACCGCTCGCGCCCGCGGCAATATACAGGGTCTGCCCCCGCTCGAGGTGACCCTCGTAAAAAAGATTCAGATAGCTCGTGGCGTACGCCTCGGGAAGCGCCGCCGCCTCGGCAAGCGAGAGCCCCTGCGGCACGGGCATCAGAAGCCCGTAGGGCACACAGATCTGCTCCGCATACGCGCCGCCGCCGACGAGAGCGCAGACTTTGTCTCCCACCTTGAAGCCGCTCTTCTCTCTTGCCTCGCCGCCCATATCGAGCACCACGCCCGCAAGCTCGAGGCCGGGCCACTCGGGCCAGCCCGCAGGCGAAGGGTACGTGCCCTGCTTCTGCAAAAGATCCGCGCGGTTGAGCGCCGTCGCGTGAATTTCCACAAGGACGTCCTCCGCCCCCATCACGGGCGCGCTCACCTCCGTGATCACCATTTTCTTATCCTGCACGATCGCTGCTTTCATTCTTTTCTCCTAAAATCCGATTTTTTTGATGGTCTTTACGAGATTGTTGCCGTAAAGCTCCATGCCAAGGGCGTTTGGATGCACGAGGTCATCCATATAATAGTCCGCAAGGTGCGGGATCATTTCGTAAGCGCTGACGGTTTTGATATTCGGATACCGCCCCGCCGCCTCCAGAATGAGCCGCTTGATCCTTTTATACTTCTCCGGCTTATTTTCGATATCCGGATTGCCGCAGTAGGCAGGCAGGATCACAAGCGTGCTCTTATCGCCATAGAGGGCATGGAGTGCCTCAAAGAACTCGCGAATTCTTCTTTTGCTCTCCCCTTCCTCCATAGAATGCTGGTTCGTCCCGAGAGAAACGACGATCTTATCGGGCGAAAAAGGAATTTTGGTGACGAGATTTTTTTCAAAATAATAGCCGCCGATGCCGAGATTGACGATCTCCAGTCCGAGCGCGCGCTTCACCACGTTCACGTAGGTTTGCGCGCTCCGCTTCGAGCCTCCGCCCTGCGTGATGGAATCGCCGAAGAAAAGCACCTTCGTTTTTCTTTTCGGCAGAGCGCGGTATGTGCCGTTGGCAAAAAAGTCCTTGATGCCGATCTCGCTGTAACTTGGGATATAGATCTCGATGCGCTTTTTCCCCTCCTTAAAAGCAAAGGAAAGCACGCCCTCGTCGGGAACCGTATCGTCACCGACAAGATGGGTAAGAAACCCGTCCGTATACACCTCAAAGGTGCTTTTCACCCCCGAGCGCATGAAAAATTTATACGAAAAAGAAAGCTCGGTCGCCTCCGTGAAAAGCTCCAGCGTCACGGATGCCTGGCATCTCGTCCGTTCCACAAAAAACGGATTATATGAAACAGACTCCATCTGCTCTCTTGTAAAACGCGCAGGAACAAGATACCCTTCCGCATCCTTCACGCCCAGCACGCCGTGGAAAAGCTTTTCTATGCTTCTCATTTATCTCTCCAATCAAATACCGTTCCCATCGGGAACTCCTTATTTTCACAAAGCTCCCTGAAAACCTCGGGCGCATCCTCGGGGCGCACCACGCGGCCGACCATCGGCAAGATATCTATCTTTTTTCTCGAAAGCAAGCCAAGAATGGCACGGCAATCATCGTGATGCGTCCAGTGGTGCGGATAGCTCTCCACCTTCGGGCGCACGAAGTTATGCGCGCCGATCAGCTTCACACCCGGCTTATGCACCTGCTGATAATAATCCACCGCGCAGTCCGAAACGCGCGTACAGCCGAGCAAGGAGATCCTGCCCATATAGGATGCGCATTCCAGCGCCTGTGACATCGCCTGAGAAATACCCGTGACCTCCACGCAAGCGTTCACGCCCTTGCCGCCCGTCAGGCGCAGGACCTCTTCCCGAAAGCCCTCCGCCGTGGGATCGAGCGCGTAGTCTGCACCGAGACGGAGCGCAAGCGCACGCCGCTCGGGATTCGGATCCGCCGCGATCACGGGGTTGGCACCGCTTCTTGCAAGAAACTGCACCGCAAACGTGCCGAGAAGCCCGAGCCCCATGACCATCGCGCTCTCGCCGAGCTCGATCTCCAGCTTGCGCACGCCGCCAAGCCCCATCGTGCCGATCACGGTGAAGGCCGCCGCCAGAGAATCGATGCTCTCATCCTCCACAAGCGTAAGCTGCGATGCATCCACAATATTATAATCGGCGTGCGTGCCGTGATACACGAGCACGCGGTTCCCTACGGCAAAGCCCGTGACACTCTCGCCGACGGCAAGCACGCGGCCGATGCCGCAATAGCCGAGACGGCAGGGGAAGCCCGAGGGCGCATTCGGCATCTGCATCAGCACGGCGCGCTCCGTACCGCCGCTGACCACCGTGTATTCGGTCCTCACAAGCACCTGCGTGCCCGAAACCGAAGAGGGGATCTCCTCCGTGATCAGCTCAGCCGTGCGCGGCGCTGTAAATACGATTGCTCTTCCCTTCATATCAGTCACTACCTCTCTGTGACAATCTGCGGCCGCCGTCAATGATATGCTCCGCGCCCGTGATAAAGCCCGCCTTCTCCGAAACGATGAAGGCCACGAGGTCCGCCACCTCAGAGCCAAGGCACTTGCGGCCGAGTACGTTCGTTTTTGCATAATGCTCGTCGTCGGGATCGGTGGGGCGACGCACGAGACCGGGAAGAACGGCGTTCACGGTGATGCCGTGCGGGCCAAGCTCCTTGGCAAGTGCCTTCACGAGAGAGATCACGCCGCCCTTTGCCGCCGCGTAATCCGCGCAGTGCGCAAGACCGTTCTGCGCAATGATCGAGGAGAAGCAAACGATCCTGCCGCCCTCGCCCTGCTTCACCATCACACGCGCCGCCGCACGGCTCACCCAGATCGCGCCGTAAAGGTTGACCTGCAAAACGCGGTCGATCACGTAAGGATCCTGCTCACAGAGATCCACGTAGCGCACTTCCTTTCCCTCTCTTTGCGCAATGCGCGCGCTTCCGCCCGCCACGTGAATGGCAATATCCAGCCGACCGAAGTCGCGCACGACCTCGGCCACCACGCGATCTACGTCCTCGGGATCGGTTACGTCGATTAAGTAGCCCTTCGCCTCGCCGCCTGCCGCCAGAATGCGCTCGACCGTTGCATGGATGCCCGCCTCGTTGATATCGCAAACAGCGACTGCTTTTCCCTCTTTTGCCAGCGTCACGGCACATTCGCCGCCGATATATCCGCCCGCGCCCGTGATCAGCGCAACCTTTCTTTTATCCATCGTTTTTCTCCTTATATGTAAATAATTGTTTGTTAAATACCGTTTCTGTAAAGGATCTGACCGTCCTTTACGGTCATTTTACAGGTATATCCGTCGGAAAGTGAGATCTGATTTTCCCACCGATCCGAAAGCTCTATCGCAGCACTGCCGTATGAGAGCACGCAAAGATCCGCGCGCGCACCGACCGAAAGAGAGCCCCATACGCCCTCTCTTTTCACAGCCCTTGCCGCCTGCGAGGTCACCGCACGAAGCACCTCTTTTTCGGGCATACCGAGCGCGCGGAAAATGCTCATACACATCGGCAGGCCGTAGATACCGCCGCGCATATACGCGCTGAATTTGGTGATATCCGTGCTGATCACATCGGGATAAAGCCCCTTTTTCAGCGCACGGCGAAGCACCGCAAGATCCGTATGCACGCCGCCCGCCATCCCGGCATCGACCGTCACACCGCGCGCCCTCGCCAGATGATACGCGCGATACTCTCCCTCCTCCAACGTGTTCGGCGCGCCGTGATAGGCGTGCGTGAGAATATCTCCCTCGGAAAGCGCGGACACGATCTCTTTCATCGGCAGGGGTGAGCCCGTGCAATGCACCATCGTGAGAAGCCCTCTTTCCCTTGTGAAGGCCGAAGCCTCGGCGATCTCATCCCTTGAGGGAAGCGATTTCTGCGCCACATCGTAATAGAATTTCACACCGAGGGCGCGTGCACCGTAATCCGAAAGGCGCTTTTCCATTTCCTTAAAATCCGGCTTTCCGTCACGGGATGCATACGGAACAAGTGCCGCCGTATCAATGGGTAACGATGCCGAAGCACAAGCGGGCAGAGCCGCACTTGCATCCACCGCCGCCGTGACACCGAAGGGCACGGTGGCAAGCAGGGCGGGAAAGCCGAACGGCGCACCCGACATCTCCGAAAGATGCGTGTGAATATCCACAAGCCCGGGGCAAACGGTGCCTCCGCCGACGTCGATGACGAGCGCATCCTCGCAGCAGACCGCGTCGATCACGCCGATCGCGGCGATCCTTCCCTCCTCGATCAGAACATCTCCCGAGAGAAAGCTCTGCCCGTCAAAGATCCTACCATTTTTCAATCGGATTTTTGCCATTGAATCGGACACCTCCCACGATCTCGGAAAGCACCTGTTGCACCGCATAATCGTGTGCGTAGGTGAAGGGGTTTTCCTTTTCTCCCACGATATAGGAATAAAAATCCTTCATCATATCGTCGTAGCGCGCGTTCACGGCGTCCTCGGTGATGGGAATATCCACCTTGCACTCGGCGTAGGTGCGGTCCGCGATCTCGGTATCCGAGATCCACATACGGCAGGGGTTCTCGAGCGGCTGGATCTGCACCGTGCCCCGACTGCCCGAAACAACGAGCTGCCGCCGCCCGTAGCCGTTGACCTCGACCGACGAGATATAGATGCGCGCCAACGCCTTTTCATACTCTAAGACAGCCAGATTGTTATCCTCAACATCCACGCCGTCAAGCCCCGTGTGCTTTAGGAAGGAATGCACCCTGTCGGGCTTACCGAGAAGATACACGATGAGATCCACCATATGGCTGCCGAGGATATACATAATGCCGCCCCCGAAATTAGAGAGCCATTTTTTATAATTTGCGGGATGATAGGTGCTCATCTCCGCGTTGATCGAATAGATCTCGCCGAGCCGCCCCGCACGGATCATTTCGATGCATTTTAAAACCGCGGGATTGTAGCGGTACATATAGCCGAGCTGAACGACGAGCTTTTTCTCCTCTGCCATATCGAGCATACGCTTATAATCCGCAAGAGAGCCGCTCGCGGGCTTATCCATATGGATATGCTTCCCCGCCCGGATGCAGCGCTCCGCCGTCTCGGTCAGATCCCATACGTCGGTCTCCACCAAAAGTGCATCGCACAGGGGGATCAGCTCCTCCACGCGATAGCGCGTAAGCCCTCGGTAGCCCTCATTTTCGCCTCTCTGCCCGATCCAATATTCGGACGGCTCGGCATAGCCGACCACCTCGAAAAGCGCGGGAAATTTTCTGACGGCCTGCATTTTTGCCTCGCCGTGGTTATGCCCGATGCCGATCTGCCCGATTCTGATCCTTTTCATATCCATCTCCTCCAAGACTCTTTTTCGTCCTTGCAAGCGTAGTATACCATACCGCAGCACCGCAGGCAATGGCGAAAAGGGTACGTTTGTCATTTTTGATACAAAAAATTCTAAAAATACTTGACTTTTACTAAAACCTTATGCTAAAATGATGCAAAAAAGAGAAAAGGAGCGAAGCGATGCAGGATATGCTTTCGGCGCTGACGGTCACGCGCGTGCGCTCGGTCTTCAACCTCCTCTCCCAACCCGGAAAAACGATGGAGCGAAGCAGCCGCCCGTGCTTTGCGATCATATATAAATATGAGGGAGAGACCGAATACGAATGCGGCGGTCGAAGGATCCTATCCAATAGGGAGAACGCGGTGGTGCTCCCCGCAGGCTCGTCCTATACCTGGCAGGTGCGAAAAAGCGGCCACTATTACGACCTTGAATTTGAGGCGGATGCCACGATCGAGGGGATCCTCTCCTTCCCCGTCGGCGCGGAGGGGGAGAAGCTGCTCCGTATGATGCGCGAGGCGGAACGGCGGCAGAATCTGCGCGCCGCGGGCTATAAGCTCGAGGGGATGCGCGCCGTATATTCGATGCTCCTTCTGCTTCTCGGCTCGCAAAGGAAGGGCTACGCCGACGCATCCCACCGCGAAAGGATCGCCCCCGCGCTCGACTATATCGCCGAGCACTATAACGAGAGCATCCGAAACGATGCGCTCGCCGCGCTCTGCGGCATCTCCACGGTGTATCTGCGCAAGCTTTTTTCGCGCATCACGGGGCAGTCCCCGATCGGCTATCTGCACACGCTGCGCATCGCGAAGGCAAAGAAGATGCTCGAGAGCGACTACCGCAGCCTTACCGAGATCGCGCTCGCGCTCGGCTATGCGGATATCTATTCGTTTTCCAAGGCCTTCAAAAGCCGCACCGGCCTCACACCGACCGCCTACGCCGCGCAGTGCAGAGGCGATACCGTAGGGGCGATCCACGCATCGCCCGAAAACGCAAAATAAAAAAAGAGCCGAAGGGACACCTACCATAAAGCAGGTTTTACCTCCCGAAAAAGAAAAAAGGAGTACGGACGATTTGTTCGTACTCCTTTTCACACGCCTTGCCCTGCAAGGTATAGTGTGTTACACTTATAAAAGCGTATTGTCGGGCGGTAAATATAAGTGAAATGTTTTGCTATCGCAAAACGTGAAATAATATGCTGTCGCATATTGTGAAATATCTCGCCTTGCTCGATGTGAAATGAAATTTGCCCACGTTCGCGCATGCGAACATTTCACATTTGCGAAGCAAATATTTCACCGCGAAGCGATTTCACTTGCCCGAAAGGGCAAATTTCGTTGGCGCACCTGCTTTATCGCAGGTGCGCCCTATTCGGTTCTCTTTTCTTTTTTCGGATAGCAGGGAGCGGCAAGCCGCTCTCTGCTATTCGTTTTTGCTTTTTACTCAGCCGCGCCAACGTAGGTGATAACCACGGTCACGGGTGCGGGGAACTCCATATAAATGGAGTACAGGCGAAGCGTGTAATTGACGTTTTCCTCCAGCTCGCACTCGATGGGATAGCCGGTGTGGAGCCACTCTCCGTACGCGTTCTCGAGGCTGACTTCAATGCCGCGATCGTTATATACGTCGATACGGTAGATACCGCCGAGCGCGGGGCAGATAGAGATCTGTCTTTCATCGTTGCTGTTAAGCGTAAGCTGTACGGTCACGTTGCCGGTAACGGTTTCGTAGCCCTTGCTGTAGCTCTTATCAAAGGTAATGCCGTAATCGTCCTCGTCGAGATTATCGTAAGGAACGAAGGAAAGCCTTACCTCGTAATCCTCGGGCGAAAGTTCGAGTGCCTCAGCCGCCGCGCGAACCGCCGCCATGCTGAATGCAACCGCACGCACGTTGTCAAGCTCGAATACCTCGATCTCGAAGAGCTCAACGATATCCATACCGTCCACGGTCACGCCGTTCAGAAGGTAGAGCGCTACGTACTTATTAAACTCCGCACCGTTATTGATGCAGTAGCCCGCAACGTAGTTCTCGCCGCCGCCGTACAGAGCGGTCAGATCCTCAAGGATGACCTCGCCGCTGGCGCCGTTTGCATTCTGAATGCCGCATCTTGTGCAGATCCAGAGGTTCTCATCCTGCTGCTGCCAGTTATGGTCATAGGCAGGCTCCTCTCTCCGCGTTTCCAGCATCTTGCCACAAGCCTCGCACCACATGCCGTACGCGCCGTCCTGCGTGCAGGTCGGGATCTTCTGCCAGCCCCAATTTTCATAATGGCGGTCGGTCTCGTGCGAATCGCCCTTGCCGTGGCTGGAGGTATAGGTTTCGGTAGCCTCACAGAAGCCGTCGTATTCATGAGTCTCCCACTCGCCGTTATGGTACTCTACGTATCTGTACATCATAAACTCGTATCCGTTGAGGTATTCGTAACGCTCCTCACGAACCTTGCAATCGCCGTACGCGGTCTTATTCTCCGCATACATGACTCTTGCGATCCTCTCGCCGTCTGCGCCGATCGTGACCCTATCGTATGCACTGCTCTGGCAATCGGGGCAGGTATAGGTGGTGGTCCTGATCGTGTTCGGATAGATCGTATCCTCGGGCTCGTCTACATTATAAGGATGGTATACGCGGCTCTCGCCGGTCTTGTAGGTGATCTCCTTGGCGTACGTGCCGGTCGCAGGATCGTAGCCAAGCTGCCAGGTCTCATACACCTCGGCAAGGCAAGCACCCTCTGCCTTCACCCAATATCTTGCACGTCTGATACTGTAGCCGCAAGCCTCGGGATCGGTGACCGCGCAGGTCTGGCGCCAAGCCTCGGAGCCGTATCCGTTATAGAAGCCGTCGGTATCAAAGGAGATCCAGGAATAGCCCTGCTCGGGATCACCGATCGCATCCTCGATCCAAAGTGCTTCCCAATAACCCTCGTCGATCTCGCAAAGCGTATCCAGCTCTGCATCGTGGTTTTCACCGCAAGCGCAGCGTCTCTCTACGAGATAGCCCTGATGCAGCGCGCCGCCGTATGCGGGATCCTGCAGATCATAGCGTGCGATCTCATAGGTCTCGTGCCACGTCGTGTAGCTTTCATCCGTATAGCTGCAATTGCGGCAGGCGTAGATCAGAGTTACGCCGTCCTCGCAGCTCGTGCCGCCGTTCAGCAATGCCGATGCCACGTATTCATCGTGAGACTCTCTGTAGGTCTCATAGGTCCATTCATCGATCAGCGTGTCACCGATGACAGCGCTATCCTGATAGTAGGTCACCTCGGTGCAGGTCGCCGCGTCTCTGACGGAATAGCGATCCTGTCTGTAGGTAAGTCCGCACTTCTCGCAGCGCCAGTTCATAACGTGGTGAATCATGCCGTTGTCACCCTCGTATTCATTGCCAAAGCCGCTGTACAGACAAGTGTTGTGACGACCAACGGTTGCGCTCTTGCCGCAGGCACACTCCTCGTAGGTGAAGTAAGCATCCTCGTGGCAGGAGCCCTCGATCTCGATGCGCTCGATCTCCAGCGTCTTGTGATAAGAATAAATAGTGCTATCCTCGTCGCCGCACTTCGGGCAGAACTTAGTGATCTCCACGCCGCTCTCGCAGTCACGGTTTTCGGTAAGGAATTCGTAGCTGTACCGATATTCGTGCTTTTCGGTCCAGTAGTAATCCTTGTAGTCGAACAAGACCTCGCCGCCGATCGTTACGCTCTGGCTGTTTTCGGTCTTGTATATGCAGTCGCCCTCGAAGGTCTCGGTCTGCTGCTGAGAGTAAACCAGGCCGCAGATGGAGCAGGTGTAGATGACCTTATCGCCGATCTTATTGCCGTCCTTATCAAGAACGGACTCGACAACGGGCGTGCCGAAGTCACACTGAATATCCAAACGGTTCAGGCTATGCACCTTGCCGCAGGTCTCGCAAGCGTATACGTCGGCAGAGCCGCCGCAAGCGCCGAGCTCGGCAAAGTCGATCGTGGTCTCCTCGGAACCCATACAGTTATAGTTGGTATAGCTGTAGGAGAAGCCGCACTTCGAGCAGGTGTAGGTATAACGGATACCGTCCGTGCAGTACTCGCCAAGGAACTCGACCTTCTCGGTGAGCGCGTGCTGATTACTCGTCGCGTACTCGCCGGCGGTCTTGTTGTAGCAGTAATACACCTCTGCGGAATCATCCGCTACGGGAGAAAGCGTGATCTCGCCGAAGAGCGCGACAATGAGAGGCTCGATATCCTCGCCGCTCATCAGCGAAGGATCGACGGGCACCGAGGTGCCGTCCTCGTAAACGGCGGTCAAGCCCTCATCGCCCTTCACAAGCTCGATGATCTCGCCGCTGACGGTATCGATCAAGAGGATGTGTGCGGGCATCATCATACCCGTGCTGCCGCCAAGAGGATACAGCATATACAGGCCGTACTCTGCCTGGTTCACGCCGTAAATTGCCGAATAAGCCATCCAGCCCGTGCAGTTCTCCTCGATCATAAGAGCGATCAGACGGTTAAAGTCGGTCTGGGTGTAGGTGTAGATCTGTGCCTGATAACGGAAGTACTCACCCAGATACTCCATCTCGCCGCTCCAGTTTTCCTTTCTCTTGGAAACGGTAGCATCCTTCATATCCTCGGGAGGAAGGACCTCGGCGCCGTTGATATCGGTAACGATGTCACCCCAGGTAACCTCGATCTTGCCGTTGACGGTGATGCCGAGCGCTACGGAGAGCTTCAGAATGCCCTCCTCCATTGCAAGCTCGAAATCGCTGACAGCGAGGTCGATATTCGTAAGGCTGCCCTTAATGTCGGTGGTGAAGCTTACAAAGATGGACTCGCCAAGCATCGAGAGCACCATATCCACCATCGCCTGCACCTCTTCGGGAGCAACGTCCTCGCCGAAGAGCGCGTACAGAGGCATATACTGAAGCCCCTGAACGATCTGGCCGACCATCTGGCTGTAACTTTCCTCATTCGTCAGAAGGAGGCCGAGCGAAAGCTCTGCATAATCGGGATCTGCGATCATTTCGCCGATATCGAAGCCTGCGGGCGCACCCGTCATAGCGCAAAGCTCGTTGATCGCGCCGATCAGCGCCTCGTAATCCAGGCCGAGACCTTCCACGTATGCGGGAACGTCGCCAAGCTTCATATCAAGCAGGCCGTTCACAAAGGCAACGAGCTCGCTGAAGCTACCCTGGCCAAAGTAAAGATCGATCAGCTTCTCAACGGAAAGCGTTGCAAGATTTGCGTTCAGAGCCGCGATCTTATCAAAATCAAGAGTGAATACGTAGCCCTCATCGGTCTTTTCAACCGTGAAGATCATTGCGAAGAGAGCCTCAAGGATCTCTTCCGCCTCGTCGCCGTTGCTTGCAAGCAGCAGATCAACGGTGGGGATCAGAGTCTCGTTCACAAAGCCGACCATACCCTCGATCATTGCGGGATCGATCTCGGGAGCGCCGGTGCCCATCGCGCCGGGCGCCATCATGCTGCCGCTCATCATTGCGAGAAGCTCGGCAACGGACGACTTGAGCTGCATCGTCTGCTCATCAGGCGTTGCACCGCCGGTGAGAGAGATGTATACGTGCTCGCCGTCGATCACTGCCTCCAGCGCATAATATGCGTCTGCATTGGTGATCGGGCCGTTGTAGATCACGAGCGAGCCCTTGGCAGCGCCCATCAGCTTGCCGTCCTCGGTATAGAGCATCAGCTCGCCGAGGGTAAGCGTGATCCTGCCGTCAACCTCGTCATCCTCGCCAAACTCGAAGAAGAGATCCTCGATGCGAAGCGCGAAGCCGTTCATACCCTTATAGGATTCAAGAAGCGTTACGTAGAGGCCCTTGCCCGCGCGCTTACCGCAGGCGGAGCAGACGCCGTTCACGAAGCTATGCTCCAGCTTCTCGATCTGCTCGGTCTTCATATAGCCGCAGTCTGCGCAGGTGTAAACGATCTCGCCTGCCGCGTCGCAGCTTGCGTATCTCGTAACGATACCCGCATCAAACTCGTGCTGTGCCTCATCCTTCTTTGCGCCGCACTTACAGCCCTTCCAGTGGGTGTGCTCATCGGACATATTGATGGTCTCGCTGAACTCGTGTGCATCCGCGGAGGAAAGGGTGACCTCCTTCACAAGGTAGCTCATTGCCTCGCCGTTTACGGTCAGACGGGCAAAGTACTGCTCCTTACCGTCGGTCGCGCAGCTTGCCTTGATCTCCTTCTTTGCAAGCTCTGCAAGCGCGAAGGGTTCGCTGATATTGCCCTCGGAGCAATTGTCGCAGCAGAGATAGAGAGTAACGACCGTCTCATCGTCGTTCCACTGACAGTCAAAGTCGCTATAGGTGTGTGCAAGAGGTGCGGTGTAGGTATCCTCATAGAAGTCACCGCAATATCCGCAGGTGTGTCTGGTATATCCGCCTGCCGCGCAGGTAGGATCGGTCACAACCGCATCGTAATCGTGCGAAAGCTGAGGAAGGATCTCGGTGTAGGTGTGCGTCTCATCGTTTGCGCAAACCCACACGATGAAGCCTGCCTCGGCGCAGGTCGCGTCAACGAAATCGGTATCATAGTAGTTATGATTGAGTGCGGGGATCTTGACCGTCTTCGTATGTCCGCAGACCTTGGTCTCCGTTACGTGTACGTTCTCCTCGGTGATGGCGGTAACGCCCTCGTCGATCACGATCGCTGCAGGGATGTCGGTGCAAGTGCAGGTGTAAACTACCTTGCCTGCCGTGGTGCAGGTCGCAGGGTCGGTAACTCCGTCGTCATATGCGTGCTCATAGCCATTTGCGGGAGACCATACGGTGATCTGGTTCTTGTAGCCGCAGCGTACGCAGAACTCAAGCACGTATGCATCCTCAAGGCATGAGCCGAGGTGGATCTTGAAGGTGGAGCTATGGCCGTAAAGCGCGCATCTTTCTGCGGGCTTCAGTCTCGTAACGGTGTACTTCGAGAAGTGGTTGGTCTTGAAGGTAACGTAGCCGTCGTTGTAGGTTGCCATAATGGCTTCCAGCTCGCCGGCATCGTTGATGAACCAGATCGCGATCGCGTCGGCGTCATCCTCATCCGGGTTGAACTCGGGATAAGGAAGCGTAACGGTAACGTAGTTGTTCTCGCCGAACTGCGAGATCGTATCGCCGCTATCCTTATTCGTGATCACGAACTCGTATACGGATGCATCACCGATCTGATTCAGCTGATCCTCGGTAAGGCCAAGGCCGGACTTATCAACAACGCCGGAGGAAAGGCTGACGTTGCTTTCGCCGATGGCTTCGCTTGCGCCGCCGAGGTTGAAGGAGCCGTTCTCGGTCTGCAGCTCGTTGCCAAGGTCATCCTTGGTCAGCGTATCCTCGGCCGTAACGGTCTTCACCGTCTTGGTGTGCGTAGCATCGTGCGTACAGGTGTAGGTCGTAATACCGTCTGCGGTTACGCCCTCGTTCCATGCATGGCCAAGCTCGAGGTCCACGGGGATCTCTTCTTCCTCGGTGGTGCCGCAGGTCGGGCAGGTCAGGGTCTTCCGACCCGGATCTGTACAGGTTGCGTAGGTATCGATCGCAGCCGTCCAGCTGTCGTGGCTGGTGAAGGTCTTGGTAACGATATCCTCTCCGCAGGTATCGCAGTGCTTATATTCCGTATAGGTACAAAGAAGAGCGGTTTCGTCGCCGCTATAGCCCACTTCCCAAGCATCGCCTACGAGAGAGTGGCCGAGCGGTGCGCCGACGGTCTCATCGTAGCTATCGCCGCAGGCATAGCAGGTGTAGACGTCCTTCTGTGCCTCGGTACAGGTTGCCTCGGTGGATTCGTCCTCGTTCCACACGTAGTTATGTCCGAGTGCGTTGGCAAGAAGTGCATTACAAACGGTACAAAGCTGTGCCGTCTCGCAGGTTGCCGCTGCACCCTCGGTATGTCCGAGAGGAGCGATCTGCTCGGTCTTCGTATGTCCTGCATCGTTGCCGCAGGTATAGGTCATAACGCCCGCGGTGGTACAGGTGGCAGGGGTGGTCTCTACGCCTGCGCCCCAAGCGTGGCCGAGAGGAGCGATCGCCTCGGTCTTGCTTGCATTCTCGCAAACGGTACAGTTATAGGTGATAGAGCCTGCGGTCTCGCAGGTGGCAGCAGACACAACACCGTCGTCCCAATCGTGGCCTGCCGCATCGCCGTACTCGTGTGCACAAACGGAGCACTTCGCGGGAGAAAGACAGGTTGCGGGAGCGCCGAGGTTCTCAGCGCCTGCGGCGAGAGGTACCGTGGGATTGTATGCGCAGGCAGCCTTATCTACAAAATAGCAGACGGTACAGGTGCGGGCGTGCTTCTCTACGCCCTCCTCAACCAGGTTGACGTATGCACCGAACTTATGTCCGTCGGAGCCCTTGCCGTTAAAGGTATGCGCGTCGTTTCTCTCGTTCGCGCCGCAAACCGCGCAGCAGTAGTAGTAGACGGCAGACTCGGTGCAGTTCGCACGGGTCTTTACGTAAGCCAGCGCCTCGGTCTGCTTCGAGAAATCGTGGGGCGCCAGCGGGCCGTACTTCTTGTTACATACCGTACAGGTCGCCTGCACGGAGCAGGTCGCGGTGCCGCCCACGTGTGCGTTCAGCATCTCGCCGCAGCCGTAGTCACAGTCGTGATCGCTGTCGGTCTCGCTGTCCGCGTGCGTGCCGAGTGCTACCGTACAACCGTAGTCGCAGACGTGGTCCGTATTCTCATCCTTGTGCTCGCCGAGTGCTACCGCGCAGCCGTAATCACAGACGTGATCCTTATCCTCGTCCTTGTGATCGCCGAGTGCCACGGTACAGCCGTAGTCGCAAACGTGATCCTTGTTCGCATCGGTATGTGCGCCGACGGGCGTATTACAGCCGATGTCGCAGACGTGGTCCTTGTTCGCATCCACGCAGGTGCTGACGCCGCCGCCGCAGTAGTCGCAGATATGCACATCGGCGGTGCCTGCCTTATGCTCGCCGAAGGAGCCCTCGCCGCAGTAGTCGCAAACGTGGTCAATGACCGTGCCCTCTGCGTGTGCCGCGATCGCCTCGCTGCAGCCGTAGTCACAAGCGTGATCCTTGTCGGAATCCGCGTGCGTACCAACGGTCAGCGTGCAGCCGGTGCGCTCGCAGACGTGGTCCTTATTTTCATCCAGATGGCCGAGCGCCGAGCCGTCCGTAGCGTTGCAGACCTTACAGGTCTTGGGTGCTACGCAGGTGGCCGCACTGTAATCGTGCGCGCCCTTTGCGCCGTAAGCCGTGTTACAACGGGTGCATTTTGCTTCCTGCTGGCAGGTCGCCGTGCCGCCCGTATGGCCGAGAGCCTCACCCTCGGTCACGCCGCATTCCTTACACGTCTTGGGAGCCGTGCAGGTAGCCTCGTTCCATTCCTTATGCTTGCACTTGCCGCACGATGTCAGCGCAAAGAGCGCTGTAAACACCAGCATAAGAGAAAGAAGAACGATCAGCAGTCGTTTTGTGTTTCTCATATAAGAAACCTCCTTTAAAAAATTAAACAAACCGTATATCGCCCGAAGAAAATAAAGCCCATCGCATTTTCGCGCGCGGTAGTGTGGTCGATCGGCCGCTTGCCAAAAAGTGATGGGATACGTTTTTCTTAGGTGCAATCATTATAGCACCTATTTTTTTATAAATCAAGGGATTTTCTTTATTCTTTATTACCTATTTAATAAGTTCGTAACTCTTTACCAAATTATGAACGAAATATTTGTAAAAAATTATAAGGAGAGCGGGCGATTCGTGAATCGCCCCTACGTTCCGGGACAAGATCTTTGTGTTAAATTATACGGAGAGCGGGCGATTCGTGAATCGCCCCTACGTTCCGGGACAAAATCTTTGTGATAAATTATACGGAGAGCGGGCGACTTGTGAATCGCCCCTACGTTTCGGGACAAGATCTTTGTGATAAATTATACGGAGAGCGGGCGAATCGTGAATCGCCCCTGCCTTACAATCCATCCCATCGGGATCATATATCATCCGCGCATCGCGTTGTATGTCCTCCGCACCTCTCTCTGTAGGGACCGGCGTCCTCGACGGTCCGTTTGGCCGGCGTCCTCGACGGTCCGTTTGGCCGGCATCCCCGACGGTCCGTTTGGCCGGCGTCTCCGACGGTCCGTTTGACCGGCGTCCTCGACGGTCCGTTTTTGGAGACTGCGTCGCTTGATTATACTCCTTGCGAGCCTAAAAGTCTTGCGACTTTGGCGCTGCGCGCCTTGCTTCGCTTTCGCGAAGCGCTCGCGGAGCAATCTGCGCTCGCGCACTTGCAAGCGAGCTTGCAGATGCGCTTCACTTGATTATTGGGAAGCTTTGTTAAAATGCGTATTATGCAAACAATTATTGTCAATCTGCGAAATATTTTTCCAAAACGAAGGGCATCACGTGCGCCTCGTTCGAGCAGATCACGCCGTCTGCCGCCGCCATCAGAGCGGGTTGGGCATTGGCGGTGGCGAGGCCGAGGCCCGATGTCTTCGTCATTGAAAGATCGTTCGAGCTATCCCCGAGCGTGATCGCCTCCTTGGCGGTGAAGCCGAGATGCTCGCAAAGCCTTGCGAGCGCGCGGTCCTTGCCCGCGTGGATGTTAAAGATCTCAAAATTCGTGTCGCAGATCGAGGTGATATAGAGATCGCCGAGGGCGGCAAGCCGCTCCCTGCACGCCTCGCGCTCCGCGTCGCTGTGAAAATACACGCTGAAGACCTCGATCTCCTCCTGCGCTCTTACGAGGCGGTCAAAATCCTCTCGGCCGTGACCGTACTCGCCCACGCAAAGCACGTGATTGGGGTCGATGCGGTAATATGCCTCGCTTTCCTTCAGGGGATAATTTGCATCGAAGTAGCACTCGCCGCCGAAGCGCGCGGTGATATGCAGCGCGTAGTCCGCAAAGATATCCATCATACGGTTCGCGGTCTCCTTGCCGATGCAGGCGGTCATCCTCTCGCCGCTTTTCCTGTCCAGCACCACCGAGCCGTTGGAATAGATCAGATAATGGAAGGCATCGCAGGAAAGCACCTCGGGCGGGATCTCCGCATAGGTGCGCCCCGTCGCCACCGAAAGATGCACGCCCTTCTTCTCCAGCGCGGCGAGCGCCTTGCGGTTCTCGACCGATACTTTTCCCTCGTTACTCAGCAGCGTGCCGTCAAGGTCGGTCGCTATCAGCTTGTACTTATACATCCTTACCTCACTAAAACCTTGTCAGAAAATCAGAACCAAGCGCGCAGCCAATCGATCAGCATCATCGTCCATCGGCTGACGTAGGGGCTTGCAGGCGCCGTTCCGAGGCCGTGCGGCCCTTCGGGGAAAACGTGCAGCTCGCAGCTTACACCCTTTTCACGCAGAGCGGTCGCATAGCGGTAGCTGTTGCAGACGTTCACCACCGCATCCGCCGCGGTATGCCAGAGAAAGGCGGGGGGCGTTTTCTCGCTCACCAAAAGCTCGGGGCTATATGCTTCCCTCTTTTCGTAAGCCGCGCCGAGCAGGTTCTGATACGAGCCCTTGTGCGAGACCGCCTCGTCGGACGAGATCACGGGATAGCAAAGGATCTGGCCGCTCGGCAGAAAGTCCTCGCCGTCGATCGCATCGGCACCCTCGCCCTCGATCGGCAGGGTGTAGGTCGCGGCAAGCGCGGCAAGATGCCCGCCTGCGGAGGAGCCCATCACGAGCACCTTATCCTTTGAAATGCCGAATTCCTCGGCGTGCGCGCGCATAAAGCGCAGGGCGCGTCTTGCATCCAGAAGCGGGATCGGAAAGCGGTTCGGCGCCACGCGGTAATCCACCACCGCGGCGGTATAGCCGTAAGAATTCAATAGCTGCGCGTAGCCCTCTCCCTCGTGCGCGGCGCGATGGCTGTAGCCGCCGCCGGGAAGCACCACGACGCATACGTCGCTCGCTTTTTTAAAGGGCTCGTATACGTGGATCAGCGTAGCGTTCTTCTCATCGTTTTCCCAAAGTGAAAAGGTCTTCATAAAAATCTCCGTTCCGTCGCATAGGGCGACTTAGATCATAAACACAATCATTATAGCAAACGCGCACGGAAAAATCAATACAAAATTTAAAAGGATAGATCTGCGTTTTTTAATTATAGCATCCGCGCCGCACGCCGTCAAGCCAAATCGCTTTGGCGAAGATACAAGGGCAAATTGCGCTCGCACAAAAATCCCCAAAGGAGTTGACTTTCGCGGTGGCGCGAGGTATAATAAACAAAAAACGGTGCGGTGGGGGAAAAACGAATGGCATACGATATCAGAGACTTCGGTGCGCGTGCGGACGGCACGCTTTGTACCCAAGAGATACAGGCCGCCATCGATGCGGCATTTCTTGCGGGGGGCGGCGAGGTCACCGTGCCCGAGGGAAGATTTTTAACGGGTGGGCTGCGCCTGCGCTCGGGCGTAACGCTCCATCTTCTGAAAAACGCCGTGCTTCTCGGAAGCACCGATCCCGAGGACTACTGTACGTATCTTCTCGACAAGCTCGAGCCGATCTCGGAGCAGGAGAAAAACGCCATTGCTCCCAACGTAGCGGATGCAAGCCGCAGCGGCCGCTCCGCCTATCCGCACGCGCGCTGGAACAATGCCATCATCCGCGCCATCCATGCGGAGAATATCGCCATCATCGGTGAAGAGGGATCCGAGATCTGCGGGCAGAATTGCTACGATCCCCTCGGCGAAGAGAATTACCGCGGCCCGCACGCGATCAATATGTGGTTCTGTAAAAATATCACCCTTGCGGGCTACACCGTGCGCGACAGCGCGAACTGGGCGCACGCCATTCATAACAGCGCGGATATCACCGTGCGCCGCATCACCGTGCTTGGCGGCCATGACGGCTTCGACGTTCGCACCTGTGACCGCGTTCTGATCGAGGACTCGCGCTTTCTGACGGGAGACGACGGCCTCGCGGGCTATGACAATCACGATGTCACCGTCCGTAACTGCTACTACGAGAGTGCCTGCACCGTATTCCGCTTCGGCGGTACGCGCGTGCGGATCGAAAACTGCGAGAGCCGCCCCGCCTCGACCTACGCCTTCCGCGGCTCGCTCTCGGATGAGGAAAAGAAAAGCCGCGCGGCGGCAAAGATCGGCAAGCACCGCGATCTGAACAAATCCGTCTTTCTCTACTACTGCGATATGCGCGCCGTCATCCGCGAAAATCCGGGTGACATTCTCATAAGAAACTGCCGCTTCGGCAGGGCGCTTAAGGCGCTGCATCTGCCCTTCGGGCATATATGGACCTGCAACCGCTCGCTCGACAATATCACCTTTGAGGACTGCGTTTTCGAGGGGCTTTCCGAGCCCATCCGCGTGGATGCGCCCGAAAGCGAGCCGCTCTGCGCGACCTTCAAGGGCTGCACCTTCTCGGCACGCGAGGGCGCAGAGCATAACGCCTTCGGCGCAGGAAAGAATCTAAAAAGCATCACCCTGAAGGGCTGCAGGATCGAGGGCTTTGATAACGCGGATCTTCTCTTCGAGCCGAAGCCCGAGGTCGTGATCGAGGACTAAAATCAACAAAAAAAGAAAACAAGACTTTACAAAAGGAGATTTTTTTTGCGTAAAGTCTTGTTTTTTTATTCTTACTTTTGTTTTTCAAAAACGATCGTACGACAGCTGTTTTTCTGAAGACCGTCTACAAGAATACCGTGATGCGACAGCGAAGCACCGTCAAAGGAGTTGCCGTCCGAAAGATAGGTCGCGCTCGCGTCTGCCGTCGGGTAGACTCTGATATCCGCGGCGTATGCATCCTCGGTAAAGAGCTGCAAAACGATCCTTTCGTAACCCTCGTCAAAATACTCGATCGCCGTAATGCCGAAGCCCTCGGCAAGGATCCTTGCGCGCGCCGTGAGGAAGAAGGAGCGCTCTTTCTTATAGTCCTCGATCATAGCACGGTAGCGTGTCTTGTATTCCTCGGGCATACCCGCAAGATCGCAGGAGAAGCACATCGGACCGCCCGTGAGGAAGCCCTCGGCAAACGAATCGCTGACCGCATCCATATGATGCCAGACGATGTTGGAGCAGTGGATCATATGCCCAAGCGTGCCCCCGTCACCGTAAAAGCCGTCGCAGTATTTCTCCACGCACCAGCGCTCGATCAGCGCAGGCGGCATTCGCTTCGCGGTGTCGCGCAGGATCCGAACGCCCTCCACGGGGAGCTGATTATCCGAAAGCCAGAAGCTGTCAAAAAGCCTGCCCTGCGAAAGCTCCATACGGTAACCGCCCGAAGCGCAGTTCGTGATATAGAGGTCGGGGTATCTTTCGCGCAGGCGAAGGATAAACGCCTCCTGCCCCCGATAGTAGCGGTAAAAGCCGCCGCCCGTCGGATCGCTTGCAAGGTTCTCGTTGAAGTCAAATTTCACCCAGCCGATATGATAGCGGTCGATCACGCGGCTGACCGTATCGAAAATATAATCCACCGCTTTAGGGTTTGCATAGTCGAGGAAATTGCCGTACTGCCCCTTGAAGAAAAATTCGGGATGCGCCCGCAGGGCGTTGCTTTGATTTCCCGCACGGTCAGGCTCAAACCAAAGCCCGAAGCGCATACCGTGCGCTCTCACGCGCGCCGAAAGCTCTGCGAGCCTGCCTGCCGGACCGCCCGTCGGATTTTCGATCCAATCCCCGACCGACTCAAACCAATTGCGCGTGCCGTCTCCGTACCAGCCCGCATCCACCATAAAGCCCTCGAAGCCGAGGTCCGCGGCGGCATCTGCCTGGCGGCAGAGGTCATCGATATTCACCACCGTATAGGAATAGAGCCAGCTGTTATAAAGCACGGGCATCCGCCTTCTCGGATAACGGCGCTGATAATAGCCGTGCAGCTTATATGCGTCGAGATCCGTGCGTGACGCGGCGGTGAAGAACACCACCTCGGGAAGCTCGATGCGCTCCCCCGGCGCGACCTTTAGAGCGAGCGCGGTATCAAGAAAGCCCGCCTCGACCACCACGACGTCCTTCTCGCTGTGCGAAACCCTTCTTGCCGCTATGCACCACTGCGCATTCGGCAGAAGGTGAAAGACCGTATTCCTGCCCGTAACAAGGTTGTGCATTCCGAGCATCGGGGTTGCCCCTTGGCAGCTGCGGATGCCGCCGGCAGAGACACGCACCTCCGTGATGAGCCGCTGCCAGCCGCCCATGCTTTCGTGCATCCAACCGTTCGACTGTGTATAGACCTCGTATTCGCAGCCGTCCATACCGAAGCGCGCGGTCAGAGCCGTGAGGGTGAGCGTGCGCTCCGAGGTGTTTTCAAAATAACCGCGCCGCAGTGCCACCTCGCCCTCCGAAGAAAGCACGGCGACCAGGCGAAAGCCCTTCCCCTCGTGGGTATAGGTCAGCACTTCGCTTTCCTCGCTGCGCGTATAGGAGGCAAGACCGTCCACCGTGCCGAAGTCGCCCGCGGCAAAAAAGAGCCCCGATGCTCCGAGAATATTTCTTTCATCAACGAAATCCGTAATCCTCATATCTTTCCTCATTTATCCTTTTATTTGAATATAATTATTTACATTTTAGAGCCTTTAAAACATCCACCGCAGGTGCAGGCAGGCGGCCGAGCGGATCGGGGCCGATGTTCAAAAGCAGATTTGCGCCCGCAGCGCGGCATCTTCCAAGGATCTCCCTTACCTCGTCTGCGTTCTTATAATCGTTATCAAAGGCCTTGTAGCCCCAGGTGTGATTTAAGGTGATGGGTGCTTCAAAAACGCCCTCGCTTCCCGCCGCGGGAAGCGCGTTATCCTCGCAGGAGGTATAGTCCCCCAGACCGTTACCGATGCGCGAATTGATAAAGCACTGCGGCTGATGGCGCCGCACGGTGGCGACCAGATCCTCGGAAAGCTCTCTCGGCATATCGATCGGCGTATCGAACCAGATCAGAAAGAGATCCCCATACTGCGTGAGCAGCTCCTCGACCTGAGGCTTGATCTTTTTTTCATAGAGCCTTCGGTAGTCCTTTTCTTCCCTATCGGGAAAATCCCAAACGTTATCCCAGCTCATGCCGAAATTCGAGTGATCGAATTCCTTCGCATAGCCGCCGCCGTCCCTCTCGTGCCAATCGAGCAGCTGCGAATAGTAAAGCCCCAGCTTCATATCATAGCGGCGGCAGGCATCCGCAAGCTCGCCGACAAGGTCGCGCCCGAAGGGCGTGCGATCCGCGATATTATAGGAATCCACCCGAGAGTGATACATCGCAAAGCCGTCGTGATGCTTGGCGGTGACGACGATATAGCGCATCCCCGCCTCCTTTGCGAGCCGCACCCACGCGTCCGCATCAAAACAGATCGGGTTGAAGGCGGCGCAGAGCCTCTCATACTCCCCGATCGGGATCTCGTATTTCGACATAATCCACTCTCCGATATAGTCCATTCTCTTCCCCTGCCACTCGCCGCCGAGCAACGAATAGAGGCCGAAATGGATCATCAGGCCGAAGCCCGCCTCGGAAAAACGCTTCTTATCCATACTTTTATACCGTTCCTTTGTTGACATACACGATCCTTCGTGCTATACTTTAATTGTAGCATAAACAAGAAAGAATGTACAGTTCCGAAACCGACCAAAACCGTTCCAAAATTGACATATCGTGAAGCTGACGGCAATGATCCGGGATCGGATCGCCGCCGTGCGCTACGGAAGGGAGACCTATATGAGAAACGCCGAGCTTTACGCCTTCGGCAGAAGCACCGCCTGCGGCGCGTGGTATATCGATACGAGCCGTATCGTATGCCGCCTGTATTTTGTGAATCGTGGCAGCGCCACCGTGCGCATCGACGAAAACGAATGGCGCCTAAGCGAGGGGCATTTTTATATTCTGCCGCGAAGCGATCGCTTTGCGCCTATCGAAGCCGAGGACTTCGATCATACCTATTTTGATTTTTACAGCGCGCGCATTCTCCGCCCCGACCGCATCACCGCGCTTGCGCTCTCTGCGTGCGGCGCAGAGCATTTTCTTTCCTTCGTCAACACCCTGCTCGCATCGGGGGAGGCGGGGCAAGAAGCCATGCAGTCGCTCCTGCGCGGCTTTCTCGGTGCGGTCGAGCCGTTTTTGCCGAAGGATGCCTTTATCGAGGATGCCGTGATCGCGGAGGCGGTGGCACATATCCATACCTCGTTTGCCACGGCCGGCACGAGGGAGCTTGCTGAAAGAGCGCATCTTTGCGAGAGCTATTTTATCCGTCTTTTCACCGAGCACGTCGGCCTCTCGCCTCTTGCGTACATCCGCGCGCGGCGCGTGCTGCACGCAAAGGCCCTGCTCGCGCGCGGGCATAGCGT
>JAGBBQ010000065.1 GCA_017938425.1 Clostridia bacterium
AATCAGCATCGCGTCTGCAAAGCTGATGCTTTATAAGACAATTATGCTGGTTAGTAGAAATTGCGTGAGACAAGGCAAAGCGAGCGCGAAGCCCGACGGCGTAGTTACCTACGGCGAGGGCGACAAGTCGATGCTTTAACGCAGTATCACACAATTTATACAATCAGCATCGCGTCGCCGAAGGAAAAGAACCGATATTTTTCTTTTACTGCTTCCTTATAGGCGTTCATAACCTTTTCCTTGCCCGCGAGGGCGCTGACGAGCATAATAAGGGTGGATTCGGGAAGGTGGAAGTTCGTGATCAGAGCATCGGTGGCCTTAAATTTATAGCCGGGATAAATGAAGATCGCCGTATCGGCGGACATCGGGTGAAGGATGCCGCTCTCGTCCGAGGCACTTTCAAGGACGCGGCAGGAGGTGGTTCCCACTGCGATGATACGGCCGCCAAGGGCGCGGCGGCGGTTGATCTCGTCGGCAACCTCCTTCGTGATCACAAAATGCTCGGCGTGCATCAGATGCTCCTCGATGCGGTCCACCTTAACGGGACGGAAGGTGCCGAGACCGACGTGCAGCGTGACCTCGCCATAGCCCACGCCCTTTTCCTTCAGGGCGGCAAGCAGCGCTTCGGTGAAGTGCAGGCCCGCCGTGGGTGCGGCGGCAGACCCCTCGGTCTTTGCATAGACGGTCTGATAATCGTTTTTATCCTTCAGCCTTTCGGTAATGTAAGGCGGCAGGGGCATCTGACCGACCACGTCCAACACCTCGTATATGCTCTTATATTTTTCCTTATCGTAAGCAAAGGAGACGATACGGTTACCGCCCTCGACGATCTCATCGACCGTGGCGGTCAAGATACCGCCGAAGGAAAAGGTGGCGCCGACCTTTGCCTTCTTACCCGGGCGAACGAGCGTTTCAAAGCGGTAGTCCTCTAACATCCGCAACAGAAGAAGCTCCATCGCGCCGCCGTTTGCGGTCTGCCCGAGAAGGCGCGCGGGAATGACCTTGGAGGCATTCACGACCAGCATATCCTCGGGACGGATATAGTCCATAATATCACGGAAGATCTTGTGCGAGACGCCACCGCTCTCGCGATCGAGCACCATAAGGCGGCATTCGTCGCGCTTTTCTGCGGGGGTCTGCGCGATCAGCGCCTCGGGCAGATCATAATAAAAATCGTGCGTTGAAAGATCTGTCTCGGGTCGATCGTTCGTTATTTTCAGGATCTCTTTCTCCATTTCAAAAAGGCCTTTCCGATAGCGGCGCGCGGACGCGCGCTCTTCTTTTTTCATAAAATAATAATGTGTATTCCATTATACACGAAAGTTTTAAGTTTTTCAAGGATTTTTGACAAATATGAAAAAAAGGGTGATTTTCAAGGGGGTGGGGACGGCGCTCGCAACGCCCTTTCGGGATGGCGAGATCGAATACCCTGCCCTTTTTCGCCTGATCGACCGACAGATCGGGGCGGGCGTGCAGGCACTGATCATCGGCGGCACGACGGGGGAGATCGCAACGCTCGACGATGCGGAAAGGGAGAGGCTTTACACTGAAAGTGCCTCTTACATCGGAGGCAGATGCCGCCTCATCCTCGGCGCAGGCACGAACGATACGAGAAAGGCAAAGGCGCACGCACGCCTTGCATCCCGCATTGGCTGCGACGGCATTTTGGTGGTGACGCCCTACTACAACAAGGGCACAAAGGACGGAATTGTAAATCATTATTTGCAGATCGCAGATCAAAGCGACCTGCCGATCCTGCTTTACAACGTACCCGGGCGCACAGGCGTACATCTCTCGCTCTCCCAGCTTGAGACACTTTCCGCGTGCGAGAGGATCGTTGGGATCAAGGAGGCCTCCGACTCGGCCGAGAGGCTCGTCGCACTGGCAGCAATGGAGGGACTCACGCTTTACGCGGGCAACGACAGCCAATTCTTCACCGTGCTTTCGCTCGGCGGCGCCGGTGTGATCTCCGTCGCATCCAATCTCTTCCCCTCTCACTTCACCGCGCTTTACCGCGCCTTCGCCGAAGGACGGGCGGGGGATGCGCTCGCGATGCAAAAGCAGCTTCTGCCTCTCATCGACGCGCTCTTTCTCGAGACGAACCCTGCACCGCTGAAATATGCGATGGGAGAGCTGGGGCTTTGCTCGCCCGAGGTACGCCTGCCGCTCTCGCTCCCCTGCGATGGGACGAGGGCGACGATAAAAAAGGCCTGCGAGGAAATTTAAAAAAAGCCGAAGCCATTTTTTGGCTTCGGCTTTTTTATGAGAGGCTTTACTTCTTGCAGGAGCAGCCGCGCTTTTTGAAGGGAAGGCCGATAATGATTCCCAGAACACCGAGGCCGACCCAGACGAGCAGAAGATTGCCCCAGCCGATCGCGGTGACCGCGTTGGCGAAGATGATATTCGCGATCGCGGCGGCCATATAGCTCAGAAAATCCAGATACCCCGTGACCGAGGAGACCAGCCCCGTATCGCGCAGGCGCAGACAGTAGACACTCCAAAGGATGGTCGCCGCGCCGTTTGCCGCCATAATGGCAAGAACAAGAAAAGCGATATTGAAGATAGGGTACGGAACAAAATAGGTCAGAAGGAAGAACGCCGCGGTTGCGATAAACATGATCAGCACCGTCTTATCCATATCACGGCCGAGGCGGCCGTAGATAAACATTGCGATAAAGGTCGTGAGCGAAATAACCAAGCTGCAGACCGTGAAGATCGCGGTTCCCTGTGTTTCCGAAAAATGCAGATACTGCACGATATAGGTGGGAAGCCAGAATACGACCGAGGTGCGGATGATGCCCGTAAGGATCGAGACGAGCGAATACTTGACGATCTGACGCGAAAAGAGCTCCTTTACGCTGCCCTTGCTCTTTTCACCGCGGACGCGCGCCGTGTAGTGCACCATGCCGCGGCGCTCAAAGACGGTGAAGCAAAGAACGGTCATCACCGCCATCACGATCATAGCGAGCGAGCTGACGACGAACACGCTCTCCCAGATGAAGAGCGTCGCCAGGATGCCTGCCGCAGGCGAGCCGAAGAAGGAAGCAAAGGCAAGGCCGACGGTGCAGCGCTCTGCGTGGATCGGCTCTGTATTTTCCGCAATAAACTTCGTCATCGGCGCGTAGATCATAGAAAGGAAGAAGCCCGAGAGCGCATAGAGGAGCATCGCAAGAGTGAGCTGCGTTTCAAGATACGGAAAAACGACGCTTGCGATCGCGGCGAACACAAGGCCGCCCGTGATCATCCACTTCGCCTTGATACGGTCACCGATCCAGCCGTTGATCAGCTGACCGACCGCGTAAAACATAAAGAAGAGCGAGGATGCGCTTCCGATATACGCCTCCGTATACCCTGCCGCAAGCATCTGCGGCGTGGCGGCGGAGAGCGCGTTTCTCGCGACGTAGACCACAAAATAGGCAACCGAGCAAAGCGTTCCTATGTAGAGTGCTATTTTCGTATTTTGTCTGATTTTCATCTTTTCACCAAATATGTCACGTTTTATTTACATTATTCTTAAAAATGCGCTTATATCCCCATTCCATCCATCCGATGATCTGCCCGGATAGAATGACGGTAACAAGGGAATAAAAAATGCTTTTAAAGGGAATATAGGTCAAGGAAAGAGCAAGAACGATGATATCCGACAGAAAATAGAAGATGCGGATATCCTTTTTCGTTATCGCCGAGAGGCTCATCGCAAGCGCATCGTCTCCGCTCGGGGCGCCGCCCGCAATCACACACAGACCGACACCGATACCCACGAAGGCGGCACCGACGACCGCGGCAAGAAGCGGCAGCTGTGCAAGCAAAAGCAGCATCTTGGGAAGAAGATCGAAAAGATAATAGAAGAGCGAAAAGCCGCCGCCCGCGATGGCGGAATAGATGATAAAGGAGGCGCCCAAGGCACGCGCACCGAGCAGATAGCAAAGCAGCGTGAGCACAAAGGAGCCGATGGCGGGCGAGAGACCGACCGTGCGGTAGAGCCAGAGAGAAAGACCGAGCACACCGCCCTCGGTGACGCCCGAAACGGCGTGCACGTGGCAGAGGCCGAAGGCGAGGATCGCACTGCCTACAAGGCAGAGCGCGCTCTTTTTTATTACGGTTTTGGTTTTACATAAAGCGTGCATTGTTCGATGGCAGGATGTGGACAGAGATGGACGGATCGATCAGCGAGAGAAGCTCCTCGAAAAAGCCGAGCACCGCCGCCTCGGTATAATAATGGCCGCCCTCAATAAGATTGATACCGAGCTCGGGTGCATCCTCTAAGGTATGATAGCCGAGACTGCCCGAGAGATAGGTATCCGCGCCCGAGGCGAGCGCCGCCTTTAAGTAATCCTTTCCCTCTCCGCCAAGCACGGCAACCTTTTGCACAAGGTTCCCTCCGTCGGCAACCGAGAGAATGGGGGCATCGAGCTTTTTCTTTGCAAGATCGCAAAACTCCTCCAGCGACATCGGCTCCTCGAGACTGCCGACTCTTCCCATTCCGTCCTCGGAAAGGGGCTCGATCTCGGTCAGCTCCAGAAGATCGGCAAGCACGTCGTTCACGCCGCCGTCCACACGGTCGGCACGCGTATGGAAGGAAAATACCGAGACGCCCGCGCGGATGAGCTTGATCACCTTGCGGCCGACGGGGCTATCCTCTGTGACGGAGGAGAGCGGACGGAAGATCAGGGGGTGATGCGTGAGAAGCACATCAAAGCGGTTCTCGATCGCAAAGTCCACCGCCGTTTCGGTAACGTCCAGGGCAAGCAGCACACGGCGCACGGGTGCATCCGCATCCGCGCATACCATCAGACCGTCATTATCCCATGGCTCGGCAAGCTCCTTCGGCAGGCGTGCGTTCAGCTTATTATAAAGCGCTTGTACGGTCATATCAGACCTCCATTAATTTTTTCTTAAATGCCTCGATCTCGGATAAAAGCGCCCTTTGCTCGCGTGCCGCGCCGCCGCCGCTTTCCAGCCCGCGCACGGCGAGCGAAAGCGAGCGCTCCTTATTATTAAGATAGGAAAGAAAGGACGCGTTGCTGATATCGGGGGCTTTGCCGAACTCCTGCTCGAAGAGAGAAAGCGCGTAGGGCACACCGCTGTAGCAGACACACATACAGGCGTAATGCTTCCCTGCCGCGCTGACATAGGTCTCCGAGAGGATCTCGAAGCCCTCGGCGGCAAGATAGGCGCGAAGCTTTGCCGGGCGGGACATCGGCTGCAGGATCAGACGGACGGACGCATCCCTTACGAAGGGAGCGGCGGACAGGATCTCGGCGATCAGCTCACCGCCCATGCCGCAGATGGCAATATCGGTGATGCCGAGCCCCTCGAGCCCGCACAGCCCATTCGTCAGATGAAAGGAAAGAGAGGCAAAGTAGGGGTAGGCCGCGGCGTGCTCTCTCGCTCTTTCCAAGGGACCCTCGTTGATATCCGAGAGCACGGCGCGCGAAATGCGCCCCTCGGCGAGAAGAAAAAGAGGCAGATACGCGTGATCCGTTCCAACGTCGGCAAACACGGCATCCTGCCTCACATACGCCGCCGCAGCCCGAAGACGGGCATCCAGGGCGGGCTTTTTCATTTACTCACCCAAAAAGGCGTTGAGCTTTGCGACCAGCGCATCGGCATCCGTGCCGTGCACCTGACATGCGTCTGCGATCGACTCGCCTCTCGAATGGGGGCAGCCAAGGCAATGCATACCGATCTCAAAGAAGAACTTTGCCGTCTCCACGTTGAAATCAAGAACGTCGCCGATGAGGGTATCCTTCGTTACTTTCATTTTAATTATCCTTTCTTTTCTTGCTTTTCTTTCTTTTCTTCGGTATATTGTACCATAAAGCGAAAAGCGGTGTCAAGATATTTTCTGACTTTTTCGAAAAACTATTTACTTTTTTCTTAAAATATGCTATACTTTATGATTGGAAAAATATTGCGCACTCATTTTGGGGAAAAATAAGGGAAGTCCCCTTCGGGCGCAGAGGAAAATATGCAGAAGGAATCGCGTGAAAAAACTTTTACTTGCACGAAGCTTTCTGCCCTCACGCCTCTTTTGCTTTTGTGCGGTCGCCTTTGGCGACAGAATGGAGATTTTTATGATTTTAGCACTTGACGAGGCCAAGAGAAGGCTTCTCGATATGCAGGACATCCTGGCCGAGCTCGGCAACCAGCTTCGCATCGAGGAGGCGAAGGAAAGAGCCACCGAGCTGGAAAGAGAGACGATGGTGGAAAACTTCTGGAACGATGCGGAGAAATCCTCGAAAAAGCTCCAGGAGATCAAGCAGCTCAAGGACAAGGTGGAGAGCTACGGAGAGCTGATCACAAAGCTTGAGGACACGCTGATGCTTTGCGAGATGGCCATTGAGGAGAACGACGAGAGCTCCGTGGACGAGGTGCTGCGCGAGACCGACTTTATTGAGACCGAGGCCGAGAAGAAGCGCATTGAGGTGCTGCTCTCGGGCCCTTACGATAAGAACAACGCCATCGTTTCCTTCCATCCCGGCGCGGGCGGCACGGAGGCACAGGACTGGGCCTCGATGCTCTACCGTATGTACACGAGATGGGGCGAGAAGAGCGGCTTTAACGTGAAGCTCGTGGATTGGCTCGACGGCGACGAGGCAGGCCTCAAATCCGCTACCATTATGGTGGAGGGCATCAACGCCTACGGCTATCTGAAGAGCGAGAACGGCGTGCACAGACTCGTGCGCGTTTCTCCCTTCGACTCCTCGGGCAGGCGCCATACCTCGTTTGCCTCCGTGGAGGTCATGCCCGAATTCAATGACGATGACAACATCGTGATCCGCGACGAGGACATCGAGGTGACGGCGCACCGCTCCAGCGGCGCGGGCGGCCAGCACATCAATAAGACCGACTCCGCGATCCGCATCCTGCATAAGCCCACGGGCATCGTCGTCGGCTGCCAGACCGAGAGAAGCCAGCTCCAAAACAAGGAGACGGCAATGAAGATGCTGAAGGCGAAGCTGATGGAGATCAAGCTGCGCGAGAAGCTCGACCGCATTGAGGACATCCAGGGCAACAAGGTCAACATCGAATGGGGCAGCCAGATCAGAAGCTACGTATTTATGCCCTACACGCTGGCAAAGGACACGCGCACCGGCTTCGAGAACGGCAACATCGACGCGGTGATGGACGGCGATATCGACGGCTTTATCAACGCGTATCTCAAGTACATCTCGAAGAACCCCGAGGAGCAATAAAGCAAAGAAAAAACAGGCGAATTTTTTCGCCTGTTTTTTTGTTATTGTGGAAGGCTTATGCGGCCTCTTTATCTGCACACTTGCCCTTGCAGGCAGCCTTTACCTCATCAAATACGTCGGTGACCTCCTTCTCGGGCTCTGCCGTGAGAAGCGATACGACGATGATGGCAAGAAGGCTGACAAGGAATGCGGGAAGCAGCTCGTAGATATCAAGGAAGGTGCCCTTTGCCGCCGTGCGGACAACGAACTTCCATACGAATACCATAACGGCACCGCTGATCATACCCGCAAGCGCGCCCCACTTATTGGTGCGGCGCCAGAAGAGCGCGCAGAGCACCAGAGGGCCGAAGGCGGCACCGAAGCCTGCCCACGCGAAGGATACGATCTTGAAGATGGATGCCTCGGGATTCAGCGCAAGGAAGATCGCGATCACGGAGATCGCAATAACCGAAAGGCGCGCAAGCCACATCTGCCACTTATCGCTCATATTCTTCCAGAAGAAGCGCTTCACAAGGTTCTCGGAAACCGAGGACGATGCGGCAAGCAGCTGGGAATCCGCGGTGGACATCGTGGAGGCAAGGATACCCGAAAGGATCAGACCCGCAATAATAGCGGCAAAGCTATCGAGATTTGCGATTCCCTGCGCAAAGTAGATCACGATACGCTCGGGATCGAAGCCTGCGACCGCCTCGCCGGAGAGGCTGATCATGCCCTCGGAGAGAACGAAGTTCAGACCGATCACGCCGATGCAGATCGCGATCGCCATCGAGATAACGACCCAAACCGATGCAACGCGGCGGGAGAGCTTGAGCTTATCCGAATCCTTGATCGCCATAAAGCGAAGCAGGATGTGCGGCATACCGAAGTAGCCGAGACCCCATGCAAGGGTGGATACGATGGGAAGGAAGCCGTACGAGCCGTCCGTACCCGTCAGAGAGAAATACTGACCGAGGCTGCCGATGCCCTCGATGGAGAGAATGTTCTGCCCGATCGGACCGAGGCCGCCTGCGTTCTCAACACCGAAGCAGATGATCACGAAGAGAGCAAAGGTCATAACGATGGACTGCACGAAGTCCGTCTGCGAGGCGGCAAGGAAGCCACCCGCAACGGTATAGCAGATCACGACGATCGCACCGATCACCATCGCAAGCACGTAGTCCACACCGAAGAGGGTGTTAAAGAGCTTACCGATGCTGGCGAAGCCCGATGCGGTGTAGGGGATGAAGAATACGACGATAAACACCGCGGCAGCCGCCGTCAGAATGCCCTTCTTATCACCAAAGCGCGCCGAGAAGAAGTCCGGGAGGGTGGCACTCTTCGTCTTTTCGGTATAAACGCGGATGGGCTTTGCAACGATCAGCCAGTTGATATAGGTGCCGACACCGAGACCGACCGCCGTCCATACCGCCTCCGCAAAGCCTCCGGGATTCACGAGGCCCGAGATCAGGGCGACACCGGGAAGGCCCATCAGAAGCCAGGAGGACATATCCGATGCCTCCGCGCTCATTGCCGTTACGAACGGACCGAGCCTTCTGCCGCCAAGATAAAAGTCATCCGACGACTTATTTCTTTTCGAGCAACGAATACCGATGTAAAGCATCATTCCCATATACATGAAAATGGCAAGTATCATCATTGTGATTTTCATTGTCTTTTTTCCTTTCTTTATATAAAACAAAATGAATATAAAAGATTTTATCACAATTTATTCAAAAAGTCAATACGGAGAAAAGAAAAAATGCATTTCCCTGTCGAAAATGCATTTTTTTAATACGGTCTTGCGAAATGACGATCTACGCCGAGGGAGGATACGCCGCTTTGTGCCAAAAGACTGCTTGATAAACGGATGGATTTTCGGCAGAAGGCGGTGGCTGACGACCGACCGCGTAGAGGTCTACGCCGAGGGAGGATACGCCGCCCTCTGCCAAAAGACTGCTTGATAAACGGATGGATTTTCGGCAGAAGGCGGTGGCTGACGACCGACCGCGTAGAGGTCTACGCCGAGGGAGG
>JAGBBQ010000066.1 GCA_017938425.1 Clostridia bacterium
GGAGGCACGCAGCTCCGATACGAGATCGGGCGGCGGCGCTTCCGCACGCATATTTTTCGTACAGACCGAAAGCGTCGCGCGCGAAGGAAAATACACCTCGGCCCCCATCGCGCGCAGAATATCCAGACTGATCTCAACGTCGCGGATCATAGGAACGTTCTCTATGATGCATTCCTCTTCGGTCAGTATCGTGGCAAAGATCAAGGGCAGGGCGGCGTTCTTCGCGCCGCTGACACGCACCGTGCCGTAGAGAGGACGGCCGCCTTTAACTGTTAATTCTTCCATAGCGTTCTCCGATAATGCGGTGCTTTTTGCACCTGCTATTATCTTATTCGGCTATGAAAAAAGAGTGAGAAAGCGGCAAAGGGGAGAGGGGGCGGAGGGAGGCGGAGGGGGCAGGGGGGCGGTCAAGCCGCCGTGATATGGACCTTCGGTCGTGATATAGAACGCGCGGCGTTCGTTATATTTCGCTTCAGAAAGGCGCGCTGATGCGCAGAATTTTCGAAAGACAAGGCGTAAGGGCGCGAGCGACGTGAAGCCGTATTTTCATACGGCGAGCCGAGCAAGTCGACCGACAACGAAGTGGTACGGTATCTTTCCTCGCTTTTTGCTCTAGAAAGGCGCGCTGATGCGCAGAATTTTCGAAAGACGAGGCGTAAGGGAGCAAACGACTTGAAGCCGTATTTTCATACGGCGAGAGAAGCGCGTCGACCGACAACGAAGTATTTCGGAAATTATGCCATCAGCGGGTGTAGTAGGCGACGGCGAGATCAACCACCAGCCCGTAGCTGATGATACCCGGGGTGCCGTTCATCTCAAGATAGGCATTGTTGACCGTGGAGGACACCTCGCCGAGGACGTGATCGCGGTAGGGCTCGAGGGCTTCGCTATAGGCATAGATCTCTTCCTTCAGGCGATCGTCCATCGATAACCAGATCTCCTTATAGCCCTCGCGGTCTGCCCTTGCGTAGGCGGAGACCACGTATTCAAAAAGATTGAACAGGCCGCTGTAGCGCACGTATTCGTTCTCTGCGTAGCTGCAGACGAGGGCGGCAACGAAGTTCGCCTCATTTTCGCGTGCGATGCCTCGCTGATGCGCAAACTCGTGCGCAACCGTGAACGGAATGACGTAATCGGGATAGACGGTATTGACGTTCGCCTCACCCGTGAAGAAGGTATACATTCCCGTGATCTCAGCATAGGTCATATATTTACGAAGGACGACGGTCTTTGCCCTTGCCTTGAAATTCTTCGCGATCGGATGATCGGCGAGAAAGGCATCGTAGGCGCGCAGGATCTCGTCTCCCGTTTCCTTCAGAGTGAGGGGATTCTCGGATGCGCCGCTCTCGGTGAATGTGACCCGATCCAGGAGAGGCTCTATCTCGGCGAGCAGGAGCTCTGCCGTTTTTCTCAGCTCCTCGGGCGAGACGGGCTCTGCCGAAAGCTCCATTTTCTCCTCCAGAGAGGGGGCGTGATAGCCCGGTGCGAGCGTGAGCATATAGAGGGGATAGAGCGGCATCAGGATCGCAAGGATGATGCAGAGCATACGCACGCGGCGTGCCGCCGTATAGGCGTACTTGAAGGAGACGATCACCGCGACGATCGCAAGCAGAGGGATCGAGAAGATCAGCATTTCGGCGACCGAAAAGGGCACAAATCTCGTGACCGAGCCGAGGGCGAAGCGAAAGGCGTGCGCCACCGTATCGTTGATGAAGCCTGCGAAGGCGGCGCTTTTTCTATAGGTAAAGGAAAGCACGATGCCGAGGAGAAAAAGAGCGAGGCTGAAATAAAACACGATCGGCACGGGCTTGACTCTTCTTTTATACATAGCGGTACTTCCCTTCTTTTGCTTATTTTATATTCTCGCGCGGATAAATAAATTATACAACACATTCTATTGCGTGTCAAGTTATTCGGGCGGGATGCGCTTGTGTAGGAGCGAGGAAAAGAAAAAGGACGGGAAATTTTGAAAATTTCCCGTCCTTTTTCTATAATGACTATCGGTAGTTACATATTGGCAAGAAGCATAATTTCCGCTATAACAATGCCGATGCCCGCGATAAAACGTGTGATTTGCGGAAAAAGCTTTTCACACTTTAACCGACTTGTCAAAGCATATGAGAAGCCAATGACACTAAAAACCAGCGCGATCACCGCCAGAATAAAAGCAAAGACGATGCACCCATATTCAAGTCTAAAATAGCATTGAAGGTATGATGACTTATAAACATACACATATGAATACGCCACGGATATCCAAAGCATTACCATAGATAGAATCGCGGCAACGTCAAACACAAAATTAAAAATCGGAAAGATTTTTTCGCGTTCCTTCGGAGCCGTATTCACAGATTCTTTTAACGGCACGCGGCCTATTTCACTTCTTTGATCATTACCATTTACGGCACAACCGCATTTCATACATACGATCGCCTCGTCCAGCAGTTCATTTCCGCATTTCGTACAAAACTTCATAAGCACCTCAACAATTACTCATCATTGCAAAGCATAAGAATGCCGGCTATCACCGATACGAAGAGCAAGGAGCAAATCTTGAATCCCGTGCTTACCGGCTCGTTGTTTTTGATCTTATTGCAATAAGAAACCGTCATCGGAATCGTCCAAGCAAGAGGAATAAGACACCAACCGGTCGTAACCGCGCCTATGATCATAAGAATTTTAGCCGCCAATTGCAACCCGGATGCTTCATTTCTCTTTGCCCGGCCTTGCACCGCAGTTACACCTTCAACCGCACATCCGCAGCCCGTACAAATAACTGCCTCATCACACAACTCCTTGCCGCATTTTGAACAGAACTTCATTTTAAACACCTCTCTAAGCTATAAATTTACTAAATTCGTCATTTAGTTATTTTATTATACAACCACAGATACCATTTGTCAATACATTTGTATTATATTTTGAATATAAACATAATATATACAACCGTGAGGAAAAATACTAAAATATAATAAAAGAGGTGATATAACGATGAATAAAACGATCAAAATCAATAAAAAAGGGGAAGACGGCTATAAGCTTATCTCAATAAGAATTAAAGACGGAACACTGGCATCCCTTGATGATATTGCGCAAAAAAGCAACCGCAGCCGAAACGAAATTATCAATATAATACTCGAAAGCTCGATAAATGACGTTGAAATAAATTAAAAGGCATAGACATTTTTTGTCTGTGCCTTTTAATTCAGAACGCAAAGCGGTTTTAAGCCGCATGCTTTAAAGGGTGGCGGCGGTTGCCTGCGTGCTTTCTGCTTCGGTGATATCCTTCGGGAGACTGTAATCCTCGCCGAGGCGGCGGGAGAGCTCGCCCATACGGTTGCAGCGGCCGCAAAGATACTCTACGATCGCATCTCTCGTGCCGAAGCGGGAAAGAAGCTCGCTATAGAGGATCGGCTTATCGACCACGTGCGCCTGATTCTCCTTGTTATAATAGGTGACGAAGACGGGGATATCCGCGCCACGCTTTTTGCAGAACTCCAAAAGCAGCGCAAAGCCGCCGTGGAAGCCCTCGAGGGTATCGAGATAGCCATTATCCGAGATCTCCGGGAAGATGACGATATTCATTCCCTGCCCGATCGCCTCCCAGGACTCGCGCAGCGTATGCGCAAGGCGCATATCCTTATAGGTGGAGATGAGGTTGAGGCCGCGGTAGAAGATCCAGGTGAGGGGAGATGCCAGAAGGCAGAAGAGCCTGGCGAGCGTGAGATTCCAGCCTCTCTTTTCGTGATAGAAAACGCGGGACTGGTATTTATACATACTCGCAAGCGAGCTGTTCATTTCGTGGGCGCCCCAGAAGCGCGTCGGCTTATCGAGGAAGAGCTCGAAGGAGAGGGGCCCTGCCGTGCCGACGTGGTTGGAGAGGATGACGGCGCCACCCGAAAACTCCTCGCCGAGATATACGAAATGCGAGGGCTTCTTCGACTTCTTGAGCAGGCCTGCATACAGCTTAAACCAATTCTTTCTGTTCGGATTCATTTTTTTGTCTCCTTACAAAATAAATATGCCCGTATCCCGCTCTGACGGCAGAGGATACGGACATATTCTAAACTATGAATCTAAACTGAAAATTAACTTTCTTCCTTCAGCATCGTGAGACACTTGGCAAGCATACGCATCACGTGGAAGGGGCCCTTATAGGTATGCCCCTTGCAGGGCGGCTCGGTGGGCTTACCGTCACGGCGCAGATAACCGAACCACTCGCCGTACTCCTTATCCGAGAAATGCTCGAAGGCGTACTTCACGGTCTTCTCAAAGATCTCGGCATAGATCTCCTTGCCCGTCGCCTTATAGAACATCAGGGATGCGATCACGGTCTCGTTATGCGGCCACCAGAGCTTCATATCGTGCTCGTATGCCTCGACGGGCTTGCCGAGAACGTCCTTGAAGTACAGAATACCGCCGTATTCCTTATCCCAGCCGCGCTCGAAGGCCTCGAGGAAGATCTTCTCGGCGAAGGCAACGATCTCCTTATCGCCGCGCTTACACCCCTCCTCAAGAATGAACCAGGAGCACTCGATATCGTGACCGGGGTTAATGACACGCGTGGTGGCGGAATCAAGAAGGAAGGAGCCGTCCGCACCGATGGCCTCGAACATCGCACCGAGCTCCTCGTTATGGAAGGCCTTGATATCCTCGATCAGAGAGGTGATGATATCCGTATAATAGCCCTCCCTCTCCTTATCGGCATCGCGCATAATGGCGGTGACGTTCAGAATGATCATCGGGCAGGCGAGGGACTTCGTATCTCTCGTCTCGGCATAGGACTTCGGGGTGATCTTATAGGGATCTGTCGCGCCGTCACGGTACATACCGAGAACGAAATCGTAATACTTCACCGCCTCGGCAAGATAGCTCTCGTCCTTCGTTGCCATATAATACTCCGCATTGGCGATGATATAGAAGGTCTCGGAGAACCAATATCTTCTCTTACGCAGGCGGCGGCCGTCCTTCGTTACGGTGAAGTACATTCTGCCGTCCTCATCGATACAGTTCTTCTTTGCAAAGTCAATGCAGCTCTTCGCAAAGGTAAGATACTCGGGCTTCTTCTCGATATTGTTGTAAATATAAGAAAACATCCAGCCGCAGCGCCCCTGCATCCAAACGCTCTTATCCTCCGAATAGACCTCTCCGAAGCGGTCGAGACAGGTGGTGACACCGCCGTTTTCCTTATCCTGACCGTATTTCAGCCAGAAGGGGATGCAGCTATCCATCAGCTCGGAGGAGAACAGATCATAATACTTTTTCAGTTCCATAAAAAAGACCTCATTTAAATAATACTGTGCCAACATTGTAGCACATTTTTCTTATGATTGCAATAGATTTTGCGGAAGTTTATGCTGTTTTTTCCTCGTGCCGAAGAACGACCTCAAACACCGTTCTCTCCCCCTCGCGCAGCGAGCAGACGTCACCGCCGTGGAGCGAAATAATGCGCTTGACCACCGAAAGGCCGATGCCGTTGCCGCTTTTATGCGAGGCATCGCCGAGCTGATAGAATTTGGCAAAGATCTTTTCCCTCTCCGCCTCGGGGATCGGCTCTCCCTCGTTCGAGACACGGATGACGGTGCCACGCGCCTCCTTTCTCAGAGAAAGGCCGAGCGTGCCGCCCTCGGGCGAATACTTGATCGCGTTATCCAGGAGATTGAGCCATACCTGCTTGAGAAGATCCTCGTTACCGACCGTTTCGAGCTCCTCGAGCTCGATATCGAGGACGAGGTCCTTATCCGTCCACGCCTTCTCGAGAAGGAGAAGGCAGGTGCGCAGCTGCTCGGAGAGACAAAAGCGCGCGCGATCCGTCAGTATGCTCTGCGAATCGAGCTTCGTCATATTCAGGACGTTGGTCGTCATCATCGAGAGACGCTTGATCTCCTCCTCGATGATCGAAAGATATTCACGCTGCTTTTCGGGGGGCAGGCTCTTATTCTTCATCAGGCTGACGAGCCCCTGCATCGAGACGAGAGGCGTTTTGAACTCGTGCGAGAAGTTGTTGATAAAGTCCGAGCGCAAAATCTCCACGCTCTGCAGCTCGCCCGCAAGGTCGTTAAAGCTCTCGTAGGCGCGCTGATACATACCGCGGCGCTCAACAAGGCGCACCTCGTATTTGCCCATGCGAAGGCCGGACATTCCCTTCAGAAGCGCGTCGAAGGGGCGCAGGATATAATAGCCGACAAACCAGGACAGCAGCGTTCCGATCACGACGCTCACGCCGCCCGCAAGAAGCGCCGACTGCACGAAGGTGAGACTCTGACTCTCCACAAGACCGAAGCGCAAAAGCAGGTACTCAAATAGCATGGAGAGCGCCTGCGAAAAGCCGATCATACCGAAGGTGAAGAAAATGAATACGGTGCGCATCTGCCGCCGCGTCTTCTTATCGTCAAAGATCAAGCCGCCTTTTTTCATACGCACCTCACCGCCTTATAGCCGAGGCCGCGCACGTTCTCGATACGGAACTCCTCCCAGCCCTCAAAGCGCTTGCGAAGCCGTGCGATATGCACCGTCACGGTCTCCCACCCCGTCTCACAGTCCATCCCCCAGATCTCGTCCATCAGCTGGATCTTCGTGAAGATCTTGTCGGGATAGGAAAGAAGCTTATAGAGAAGAAGAAATTCCTTTTGCGGCAGCTCGAGCGTTTCGCCGTGCCCCGTGACGGTAAAGCTATCGTAATCGACCGTTATCTCACCGACCGTGATGCGGCGGCTCTCGTTAAGATGCGCGCGATGAAGCAGCGCACGGATGCGCAGAACGAGCTCCTCGGGATCGATGGGCTTGGACATATAATCGTCGATGCCCGCAAGGAAGCCGCGCTTGCGATCCTCGGGCAGCTGCTTTGCCGAGATCATAAGGACGAGAAGCTCCTTATTCGTCTCACGCAGGGCGCGGGTGAAGGCGTAGCCATCCATTTTCGGCATCATAATATCCACGATCACGAGGTCGATATATTCGCGGTCATAGACCTCGAGCGCCTCCTCTCCGTTCATAGCGCAAAACACCTCGTAGCCCTCGAGCGTGAGGGCCTCCTTGATAAAGAAGCGCGTATTTTTATCGTCATCCACTACAAGAATGCGCAGCATATCCGTTTTCTCCCTACTTTCACTCTCTTTTCGAATATCATATCACAAAAGAGAAAAAATTGCAATCCTTCGGAGCGCCGTCAAAGGATCGGCGCGAAAATTCTCAGGATCGCGTTGCCGAGACGGCGGAAAACGCCGCTCTTCAGATCCTTTTCTTCGATCTCGTGACTGACCGAAAGAACCTTAAGAAAATCCCTCTCCACCGCCACGGCGCTCTCCTCTCCGTACAGCACCGTGCCGCACTCAAAATGATGGCAGAGGCTGCGGTAGTCAAAATTCGCCGTGCCGACAACGGCAAGCGCCCCGTCTGCCACGAGGGTCTTTTCATGGATAAAGCCATCGGTATATTCGTAAACGCGCACACCGCCCGCGATCAGCTCGCGGTAATACGAGCGCGTTGCCATATGAACGATGCGCTTATCGTAGATATGCGGCGTTACGATGCGAACGTCCACCCCACCCTTGGCGGCGAGGGTCAGCGCCTTGACGAGACCGTCGTCCACAACAAAATAGGGGGTCGTTATATAAAGCGTTTTCTCCGCGGCGGCAATGGCGGAAAGATAAACGTTCTCCGCGATCGGCTCGCCGTCCAGCGGCGAATCCGCATAGGGCTGGACGAGGACGGGAGAGGCGCCCGCATCCTCTCTCGGCAGAAGATAGGGGGAGGTATCCTCGGTCTTGCCCTTGCAAAGACACCAGTTCTCAAGAAAGATCGAGCAAAAAGAAAGCGCGGCACTGCCGTCAAGACGCACGGCGCTATCCTTCCAATGCCCGAAGCGCGTAACGGCGTTGATATACTCGTCCGCCAGATTCACACCGCCCGTGAAGGCGATCTCCCCGTCTATGACCGCGATCTTCCTGTGATCCCTATGATTGTGCAGCGAGGTGAAGATCGGACGGAAGGGATTGAACACACGGCACTCTATCCCGTCGCGCGCAAGATCCTTGCGGAACTCTCTCGGCACGCGCAGAAAGCAGCCGATATCGTCGTATATCACGCGCACCTCGACGCCCTCTGCCGCCTTTTGCTTCAGTATTTCGTAGATCTGCCCCCACATCACACCGTCCTCGATGATGAAATACTCGAAAAAGATATAGCGCTTCGCGGTGCGCAAGGCTTCAAGCAGCGAGGCGAGCATTTCTTCTCCCGACGGAAGATAGGTCACCGCCGTATCGCCGTATATGGGATATCCGAGTCTTTCAAGATAGACGGAAAGGCGGCGTTCCCTCGGCGGCAAAGATACCGCCGCTTTCTCGGCGGGCGGCGTGATGCGCGCGGAAAGCGAGCGCAGACCGCGGCGCACGAAGCGCGAGGATGCCTCCAGATGAAAATAAAGATAGAAAAGGCCGCCGAAGATCGGAAACAAAAGCGTCAGTATCACCCACGGAAGGATCGCGACGCGCTTCGACCGATACAGAAGGATATGCACGATAACGACGCCCGAGATGCACCACATCCCGACGGCGACGAGGGGGCGCTTTGCACCCGCAAGCATCAGAAGAACCAGGGCGACGATCTGCAGAAGTATCATCAGAGCCACCGAGATACGGCGGCGGAGCAGACGGCGCAGCCTATGCTTTTTCTTCATTTTCCGTTTCCTTCCCTTTGTTTTTTATATATAATTTATCAAAATTTTATAAACCGCATATAAACATTTTTGATTTCTTTTTTGAATTTGCAACCGATCTTCGTTTTTTTACATTGACTTTTTTGCGAAAATTATGTACAATTTTGATATGGAGACATTCGACTTCATAAAAAAGTGTATTTTGGAAATGGAATGGTTAAGTTTGGATATTTCTTTTCCCAAAAATATACCCTATAATAGACTTGATAACAACGAAAAAGGAGTTTTTTTCTACGATGAAATGCTTTAACAAGGATAAGCTCTCCGTAAAGATCTTTGAGAACCGCGATCTGATGGGTGCCGCCGCGGCAAGGGACGTGGCAGACTGCATCCGCGCGCTTCTGAAGGAAAAGAGCGAGATCCATATGATCTTTGCCGCCGCCCCCTCCCAGAACGATATGCTCGCGCATCTTTGCGACGAGGAGGGCATCGATTGGAGCCGCATCAACGCTTTCCATATGGACGAATATATCGGCCTTGATCCCAAGGCACCCCAGTGCTTCTCTAATTTCCTGAAGGCGCACATCTTCGATCTGAAGCCCTTCGGCTCTGTCAACCTCATCAACGCGGGGGCAGACAAGGACGAGGAGTGCGAGCGCTACGCCGCGCTTCTGAAGGCGCATCCGATCGACATCGTTTGCATGGGCATCGGCGAGAACGGACATATCGCCTTCAACGATCCCCACGTAGCGGACTTCAAGGACGAAAAGCTCGTGAAGGCGGTCTCCCTCGACGAGAAGTGCCGCCAGCAGCAGGTCAACGACGGCTGCTTTGAGAAAATCGAGCTCGTGCCGAAATACGCAATGACGCTGACCGTGCCGATGCTGATGAGCGCGACCTACAAGTTCTGCGTTGTGCCCGCGCCCACGAAGGCCTGGGCGGTGAACGAGACTGTGAACGGCGCGATCGGCGAGGCCTGCCCTGCAACCGTGATGCGCATCTCGGACAACTGCATCCTTTACTGCGATGCGGACAGCGCCGCAAGGCTTGCATAAGGAGAGACGGCTATGCGTTTGGGCGTGATTACTGACGAGGTTTCGCAGGATTTCGAGGTCGCACTCGATTTTGCGAAGACCTACGGGCTTGACTGCGTGGAGCTGCGCTCCGCTTACGAAAAGGGGCCCTTTGAATACACCGAGGCGGATATCCTTGCCATCAAGGCGCTTTCCGACCGCTACGGCATTCCCGTGACGGCCATCTCCTCCCCGATGTTCAAATGCGAATACTCCGCGGAGAATATCCGCATACATACCGAGAGCTTCAAGCGGCTGATCGGCTTTGCCACGATCCTCGGTGCAACGAAGATCCGCTGCTTCGACTTTCTTAAAAGCGAGGCCGTGACGCACGAAATGATCCGCGACGCCTATGAGGAGGCATACCGTGCGGCAGAGGCGGCGGGCATCACGATCCTCATCGAGAGCGAGCCGACCACCAACTGCGCCTGCTGCGCCGACATTGCGGCGCTCGTGCGCTTCGTGGATCGCCCCTATTTCAAGGCGCTCTACGATCCCGGCAACAATATTTACGCGACCGACGAGATCCCCTTCCCCGACGGCTACCGCGCCATCGAGGGGATGCTTGCCCACGTGCATATCAAGGATGCCATGCGCGCTGACGGCGAGACGGTCGCCACCGCGGTCGGTGACGGTGCCGTGGACTACCCCGGCATTTTTGCCGAGCTGAAAAAAATCGGCTACAAGGGCGATATAATGCTCGAGACGCATTACCGCCTCTCGGGCGGCATTGATGAAAAAACGCTGAAAAACCCGAAGGGCTCCGCCATCTCGGACGGCGGATACGCACCGAGCGCTCTTTGTATGGAACGCTTGCTGAAGCTTCTCGGAAGAGATTTTTAAATCACAAGGAGAAAAAACGATGATCAAGATCGCGATCTTAGGTATTGAAAACAGCCACGCGTGGCATTTTGCTTCCGCGCTCGCTCCCAAGACAGGTGAGAAGCGCTTCCCCGACTTCGAGCTGATCGGCTTTTACGGCGAGAGCGGCCGTGAGGACACCAAGGTGGGTATGGAAAGGCTGGCACAGATGTCGAGCTGCACGCGCTACGCGGCGCATTACGATGATTTCCTCGGCGAGGCGGATGCCGTGATGGTGACCGCGCGCCACGGCGACAATCACCTCAAATACGCAAGAAAATATCTCGAGGCGGGCATCCCCGTCTGGCTTGATAAGCCCATCACCGCTTCGATCGAGGACTTCGTCGAGGTGGCAAGACTGCAGAAGGAATACGGCAGTCTCGTGACCGGCGGCTCCACCCTTTACTATGCAGAGGGCGTGCAGGCGGCAAGAAAATTCTTGCTTGACAATCCCGGCTTTGCCATCGGCGGCGCGGTCAGCGCGCCCGTGAATATGGTGAACGATTACGGCGACTTCTGGTTCTACACCCAGCACCTCGCCGAGATGCTTCTCTCGGTTTTCGGCACGGACGTCAGATCCGTGCGCGCGGTGAAGAATGCGGAGAGCGTTTCCGCTATCTACAAATATGATGATTTCACCGTCAACGCCTTCTACGGCGGCGACTACGCCGTGACGATCTACGGCAAGGATATGAAGACCTTCTCCGAGACGGTGGCGCTTTCGGGCGAGAAATTTCTTGACGAGCTCGTTCCCTTCCTCGATGCCGTGAAGACCGGCAAGACTGACAGAACGCTGGATTATCTCAGATACCCCGTGGCGCTGATCGATGCGACCATCCGCTCCTTCACCGAGGACAGAGAGGTTGCGATCGTGGCACCCGAGATCTGATGCGGAGGTGCATATGAAATACGCGATCAAAAACGGAAGGATCCTTACGGGCGACAAGATCCTTGAGGGCTATACCCTTTACTTTGAGGGTGAGAAAATTCTTGCGGTCACGAAGGACGATCTGACCGCCGACGCGGTGATCGACGCGAGAGGGATGCTCGTTTCTCCCGGCTTCGTGGATACGCACACCCACGGTGCGGCGGGCTACGATTTCCTCGACGGCACGGAGGAGGCCTTCCTTACCGCGACCGCCTTCCAGGCGGCGCACGGCGCGACCACCGTGCTCCCCACCATCACCTCCTCGAATTACGAGGATCTTAAGCGCGCACTCGCGGCGTACGAGCGCGTGAAGGACTCCAAGACGCACGGCGCACATATGCCCGGTGTGCATCTCGAGGGGCCCTATTTCGCCGCCTCGCAGGCAGGCGCGCAGGATCCGCGCCATATCCGCAGCTTTGACCCCGCCGAATACGAGAGCATTTTCGCGCTTTCGGATCACATTCTGCGCTGGACCGCCGCACCCGAGGTGGCAGGCGCCGAGGCCTTTGCCAAGGCGGCGCTCGCAAAGGGCTGCCTTCCCTGCATCGGTCACAGCGATGCGGAGGACAAAGAGGTGCGCGATGCCTTTGCCTGGGGCTTTACGCACGTGACGCACTTCTATTCGGGCTGCAGCATGGTACATAGAAAGAACGCTTACCGCTACACGGGCATCGTGGAGGAGGGCTACCTCAATGACGATATGACCGTGGAGATCATTGCGGACGGCTGCCATCTGCCCGCCTCGCTTCTGAAGCTGATCGTTAAGATCAAGGGCACGGATAACGTGGCGCTCGTGACCGACTCGATCCGCGCGGCAGGTATGCCCGAGGGTCCCTCCGTCATCGGCAGCGCCGAGAACGGTATGGCGATCGTGATCGAGGACGGCGTGGCAAAGCTGCCCGACCGCACCGCCTTTGCGGGCAGCGTTGCGACCGCGGACAGACTCGTGCGCAATATGGTGACACTTGCAGAGCTGCCTCTCACCGATGCGGTGAAGATGGCGGCGGAGGTTCCCGCGCGCATTTTCGGCCTCAAGGGCATCGGCGCGCTGAAGCCCGGCTACGATGCGGACATCCTGATCTTTAACGAGAATATCGAGATCGAAAAGACCTTCGTTAAGGGCAACTGCGTGTATTCGCGCGCATAAGGCAATGGGCTTGATCGCCGTTTTTTCGGCGTCAAGCCCCGATTTTTCTTTTGGAGAATTATGAAATATACGGCACCAAGCTACGTAAAAAAATTCAAATGTGCGGCGAAGGACTGCCGCGACAGCTGCTGCATCGGCTGGGAGATCTACGCCGATGAAATAACGCGCGAGAAATATAAGAAAATGACGGGCGCGCTCAGCGAGGATATACGGAACAGCCTTACCGACGAGGGCTGCTTTCGCCTGCGCCCCGACGGGCGCTGCCCGCACCTGCTTGAGGACGGGCTCTGCCGCCTGATCTGCGAATGCGGCGAGGAGGCGCTCTGCGAGATCTGCCGCGAGCATCCGCGCTTCTATAACACCTACGGCGATCGGACCGAATGGGGCATCGGGCTCTGCTGCGAGAGCGCGGCACGCATCATCCTTTCGGAGAGCGACCCGCTTTGCTTCTTTTCCGAGAACAGAGACGGGCAGGCGGAGGAGACCGACGGCGTGCTTTTCTCTCTGCTCTACGGACAACGGGATCGGATGATGCGGCTTGCGCTTGACGAAAATCTTTCGTTTGACGAAAAGGCGCACGCGCTGACCGAATGGGCAAAAAAGCTGCAGGAGCACATCGATAATGCAGATATAAGCAAAGATTTGTTTACATATCGGCAAGAAGAACGGCAAAAGGATAAGTTTTTCGGTGAAGAAAGGCTCTCCGAATACAAGGCGCTTCTTCTCTCACTTGAGCCGCTTTCTGACGGTTGGCCAAAAAGATGCGAAAGGCTTCCCGAAAGCCTTAAAGGAAGCGAAAGCTGCGCGCTTTACGCAAGGCTTCTTGCCTATTATATTTACCGCTATTTTCTTCCCTCGGGTATGGAGGGGGACGTGACGGCGCCGATCGGGCTTGCACTTTGCCTGACGGCGGTCACCTCCCTGCTCTGCGAGAGCGAGGGGCGGCGCACGCTTAACGATATCGCCGAGGCGGCGAAGGATCTTGCCAAGGAGATCGAGTGCAGCGAGGAGAACCGCGACGCGGTGCTGGATGCATTTTCCGCGTTTGCGTCGTAAAAGCACTTTTCAAAGAAAATTTATACTTAATCTTTTCTATGTTTATTTTGCGCATTATAATTATTCGCGCGTAATATATTGCATTTTTTCTCCAAACGTGCTATAATATTACTGCGACGTAACCGAATAACGATTTAATCATAGGGTGGTACTATGCAAATTTGTACCTCCCTTCTTTCCCTATGGTTAAATCGGAGAGTTGCGTCGCGGCAATGTGGAGAGTACATAATTTGGGTGCGTCCTGCGTTGCGGGGCGCACTTTTTGCTTTTTATCCAACCAAAAGGAGATAAATCTAATGAAGAAAACACGACTTGCTTCGATGTTCATTCTTATGCTTCTGTGCGTAGGTTTGGCATTCTCGCTGACCTCGTGCGGAGATATCGAGCATACGCATACGCCAAATAGCGCAGTTAGAGAAAATGAGATAGCCGCAACGTGTGCTGCCGACGGTAGTTATGATGAAGTTGTTTACTGTTCTGAATGCGGCGAGGAAATTAGCAGAACTTCTAAGACAACAGAAAAGCTTTTACATACGCCGAGCGAATGGATAATAGACACCGAGGCGACATGTAAGGCAGAGGGTACTAAGCATAAGGAATGTACCGTTTGCCACGAAGTGCTTGAAACGGGTAAGATAGATAAGCTCACCACGCATACGCCCGCTGAGGCTGTGAGGGAGAACGAGGTTGAGTCGTCCTGCTCTGAGGTCGGCTCGTATGACGAGGTCGTTTATTGCTCCGTATGCGAGATTGAGCTTTCGAGAGTTGAGAAAGAAATATCCAAGAAAGACCATACCCCGAGTGGTTGGATTACAGATACCGAGGCTACCTGTAAGGCGGAGGGCTCAAATCACAAGGAATGTACCGTTTGCCGCGAAGTGCTTGAAACGGGTAAGACAGATAAGCTCACCACGCATACGCCCGCTGAAGCTGTGAGGGAGAACGAGGTTGACTCGTCCTGCTCCGAGCTCGGCTCTTATGATGAGGTCGTTTATTGCTCCGTATGCGAGATTGAGCTTTCGAGAATTGAGAAAGAAATATCCAAGAAAGACCATACCCCAAGTGGTTGGATTACAGATACCGAAGCTACGTGCAAGGCAGAGGGTGCGAAGCATAAGGAATGCACCGTTTGCCGCGAAGTGCTTGAAAGCGGTGTTATAGCACTTGCCGAACACACACCCATAGTAGATTCTGCTGTAGAAGCAACCGACACGAAGGACGGACTTACCGAAGGCTCGCATTGCTCCTTCTGCGATAAGGTGCTCGTTGCACAGCAGATTATCCCCGCGAAGCTTCAGGGAACGAATGTTAAATCCGAACAGCTTACAGTTGATGGGGACAGAATATACGGCTCCGTATCAAATACTACGGCCATATTCTCGTTCCTTAACGATATTGCGGTAAATGATAGCGCAAGCTATATAGTAGCTCGCGACATTGACTGTACGCAGACGATACCTAGCAAAACCACGACTATCTCCGTCGGAGATAACGAATTTTACATTCTCGTTTCCAACGGAAATGCAATGAAGCTCTATACCGTTACCGTTCGCAGATTGCCTACGTATACCGTAAGCTTTAATACGCATGGAGGAGCTGCGCTTGACTCCTTGACTATCGAGGAAGGAAGCACTGTTTCTGCACCCGTGAGTGAAAAGGCGGGATATAGACTTGACGGTTGGGCGGTTAACGGTGAGCCCATTTCGTTCCCTTATATCATAACGTCCGACGTGGAGCTTGAAGCGGTATTCAGCCCCATAGTTTACGATATTACGTACAAATTGAATGGCGGAATTAATGCGGAAGAAAATCCCGATACCTACACCATTGAAACAAGTACGATTACGCTTGGCGCATCTACTCGCGATTATTACGACTTTGCAGGGTGGTATGATAACGCGGAGTTTGTGGGCGATGCGATAACACAAATCGCGCTCGGCTCGATTGGTGATGTAGTCCTTTACGCAAGGTGGACACCTACCGTTTATGAAATCAAGTATAACCTTAACGGCGGTATCAATGCGGAAGAAAATCCCGAGAGTTACACCGTTGAAAGTGACACGGTAATACTTGCCACCCCTGCAAGAGCGGGATATGAATTTATTGGTTGGTTTATTGACGCAGAATGCACCGAAAGCATAACCGAAATTTCACTCGGATCACACGGGAAGGTTGAAATTTATGCAAAATGGGACTCTGTCGTTTATAATATCAATTACAAATTAAACGGCGGAGCAAACTCGGAAAGCAATCCCGACGCGTACACAATTGAAACAAGTACGATTACGCTTGGCGCAGCTACTCGCGATTATTACGACTTTGCGGGGTGGTATGATAATGGAGAGTTTGAAGGTGAAGCGATAACACAAATCGCGCTCGGCTCAATTGGTGATGTAGTCCTTTACGCAAAGTGGACACCGACCGTTTATGAAATCAAGTACAACCTTAACGGCGGTGCAAACGCAGAGGAAAATCCCGAAAGTTACACCGTTGAAAGCGACACGATTACCTTTGCAAATCCCACAAGAGTTGGTTATACGTTCAAGGGTTGGTTTTCCAATGAAGCGTGCAATGAAAGCATAACCGAAATTTTACACGGGTCGCACGGGAAAGTTGAAGTTTATGCGAAATGGGAAATAATAGTTTACAACATTGACTATGAACTGAACGGTGGAGTAAACGAAGAGCACAATCCCATAAGTTACACAGTTGAAAGTGACACAATAATACTTGCAAAACCTTCCAGAGAAGGATATGCATTCGTTGGTTGGTATTATGACGCAGAGTACACCATAAGTATAGCGAAAATTCCGCACGGGTCACACGGTAAGCTTGAAATTTATGCAAAATGGGAAGCTATTTTCATAGTATCAGGCAATTCGATTACCGGTCTTACCGATTATGCTAAAACCAACATAATCGAGCTGCATATTCCGTCTGCAATCGACGGTGTTAAAATAACAAGCATCGGTGAATGTGCGTTCTATGGTTGCACAAGCCTTACGAGCGTGACGATCTCCGACGGTGTTACAAGCATCGGTGAAAATGCGTTCCATGGTTGCACAAGCCTTACGAGCGTGACGATCTCCGACGGTGTTACAAGCATCGGCAATTATGCGTTCAGAGATTGCACATGGCTCACGAACGTGAAAATCCCCGATAGCGTCACAAGCATCGGCCATTCTGCGTTCAGAGATTGCACAAGCATTACAAGCATCACAATTCCAAATAGTGTAACAAGCAGTATAGGCTATGAGATGTTCTCCGGTTGCACAAGCCTTACAAGTATTACGATTCCCGATAGCGTCACAAGCATCGACCACTTTGCGTTCTATGGTTGCACAAGCCTTACGAGCGTGACGATCGGAAACGGCGTTACGAGCATCGGTAATCGGGCGTTCTATGGTTGCTCAAGCCTCACGAGCGTCCATATTTATGATATTGCTAAATGGTGCAATATTCATTTTGAGACGAATTATACTAAGGGGAATTGGTCAAATCCATTATATTATGCAGAAAATTTGTATCTCAACGGTGAACTTGTAGTTGAACTCATAATTCCCGATAGCATAACTACCATTAGAGAATATGCGTTCTATGAGTGTAAAAGCCTTACAAAAGTAACAATCCCGAATAGCGTAACATCAATAGAGCCTTATGCGTTCAATTGGTGCACAAATCTTACGAGTGTGACGATCGGAAATGGCGTCACAAGCATCGGTAGCGATGCGTTCGACGGTTGCACAAATCTTACGAATGTCTATATTTCAAACATATCAAAGTGGTGCGGTATATTATTTATGGGCTCTTATTCAAATCCGTTATATTACGCAGACACTCTTTATCTTAACGGTGAGCCTGTAACAGAGCTTGTAATTCTCGACAGCGTTACAAGCATCGGCAGCTCTGCGTTTGAGGGTTACAGAAGCCTTGTGAGCATAACCATCCCCGACAGCGTCACAAGCATCGGCAGCTCTGCGTTTTTGGGGTGCACAAGCCTCACTAGCGCAGTTATCTCCAACAGCGTTACGAGCATTGGCAATTCCGCGTTCTATGGTTGCGCAAGCCTTACGAGCATAACCATTCCCGACAGCGTCACGAGCATCGGCGCAAATGCGTTCCGTGATTGCACAAGCCTTGCGAGCATAACCATTCCCGACAGCGTCACAAGCATCGGCAGCTCTGCGTTTTTGGGGTGCACAAGCCTCACGAGCGCAGTTTTCTCCAACAGCGTTACGAGCATTGGCGATTCCGCGTTTCGTGGTTGCACAAGCCTTGCGAGCATAACAATTGGCAACGGAGTAACAAGCATCGGTGAGGATGCATTCTCGTTTTGCGCAAGCCTTACGAGCGTGCATATTTCGGATATAGCAAAATGGTGTGATATATCGTTTTATGACTATTCCGCCAATCCGCTTGTTTATGCATACGATCTATATCTTAACGGAAAGCTTGTAACCGAGCTTGTAATTCCCAATAGCGTCACAAGCATTGGATCTTATGCGTTCTATGGTTGCACAAGCCTTGCGAGTATAACCATTCCCGACAGCGTCACGAGCATCGGCTCTGATGCATTCGAGTATTGCTACAAGCTCGTTGAAGTAATAAACAAGTCCTCGCTCAATATTACTGCGGGCTCTTCGAATTGTGGCTACATAGGCTATTATACTAAGGAAGTTCATTCAGGAGAGAGCAAGATAGTAAACATAGGCGGATATTTATTCTATACTTATGACGGTGTCAATTATCTTTTAGGATATGTGGGCAATGAAACCGAGCTTACGCTTCCAGAGAATTATAACGGAGAGAACTACGAAATTTACGATTATGCATTCTATAATTGCACAAGCCTTACGAGTGTGACGATCGGAAATGGCGTCACAAGCATCGGTAGCGATGCGTTCAACGGGTGCACAAATCTTACGAGTGTGGTAATTCCCAACAGCGTAACAATCATCGGTACGAGAGCGTTCCTTGGTTGCACAAGCCTTGCGAGCATAACCATTCCCGACAGCGTCACAAGCATCGGCTCTTATGCGTTCTATGGTTGCTCAAGCCTTACGAGTGTGTATTATAACGGAACAGAAGGCGAATGGTCTGAAATCAGTATAGGCTCGAGCAATTCTTCGCTAACAAATGCCACTCGATATTACTATTCAGAGACTGAGCCGACAGAGGAAGGTAATTATTGGCACTACGATGAAAACGGTGAGATAACCGTTTGGTAAAAGAAAAAAGCCTCGCTCAAATATACTTTGGGCGAGGTGAATTTTTTATGCATTTTCCGCGTTTGCTTTTTAGATTTTTAGGGAAAACAAAAGTCTTTTTTTACCTTTACTTTTTCTCCTTCCTATGGTATAATGATGGAAAAGAAAAAACGAGGTGACAGGCTATGTGCAATATTGCAGGCTATATCGGCAAAAAGCAGGCGGCGCCGATCCTGATCGATATGATCCGAAGGCAGGAGCATTACGACGGCAGCGCCGGCACGGGCATTGCGACCGTGCATAACGGCATTTTATACAGCGCGAAGGTGGTCGGCGACGTGGAGACGCTGCTTCGAGAGACCGATGCGCTTCACTTCCCCGGCACGGTCGGCATTGCGCATTCGCGCCCCGGCGGTGATATCCAATGCCAGATGCATCCCTTTCACGATTTTGCGGATTCGCTGGCGCTGGTGGCGAACGGCACCTTTGCTACCACAAGCACCGAGGAATACAAACGGATCACACACGAATTTATGAACGCGCACTTCGCGGCAGGAAGAATTCCGCGCAGCCGCGTGCCCGGGAACGATCCGAACGGGCTCTTCGCGCTTCCCGACGGCTCCTGCTACCACGGCACGGAGTCCTACGCGATCCGCGTGGGTGATTTTATGGCGAAGGGCGCTTCTATCTGCGAGGCGATGGCAAAGGCCTTCGGCGAGCGGCCGAACGGCGTTGTTTCGATCGCGCTCTCCAAAAACGAGCCCGACAAGATCGCGATCGCGAAGCTCGACCGACCGATGAGCATCGGCCTCGTCGGCGACGAGACCTATATTGCGACCACACAGTTCGGCTTCCCCGAGGATATCCGCTTCGACACGGTGGTGAGAGCGCCCGAGGGCAAGGTCTGCGCTGCGACGGCAGGCGAGCTGACTGTGACGCGCCACACCATCGAGAATATGCATATGGAGCTGATCACGGCGGATATTTATAAGAAGGCCTACGATCTGACCGAGGCGTATCTCAAGGGCAAAAAGGACGATCCGAAGAATCTATGGGATCTTGAAAAGATGTACGAGACCGAATGGAGACCGATCTGGAAGGAGATCAACTCCGACTGCGTTTTCTACAAGGAGGACCGCCTCTTCAAGCCCTATGCGGAGCTTTCCTATATGGTGCTCTGGGGGATGCACACCGAGGGCAAGCTGCGCAAGGTGATGAAAAAGCGCGCGGATAAGTATGATATGTGGTATTTCTACCTCGACTGATAAAAAACAAGGCAATGCAAAACGACTTTGCATTGCCTTGTTTTTTGTTTATTTCTGCTCCTCGAGCCTTGAAAGGATGGTCTCCATATACTTTTTCGGTGAATTCCCCGTCACCGCTTTGAAGGCGCGGGAGAAATAATGCAGCGAGCTGAAGCCGACCATCTCCGCGACCTCGGTGGCAGAATATTTTTGCAATCGGAGAAGGCGCTTAGCCTCCTTGATCTTCAGGGCGTTCACGTATTCAAGCACCGTTTTTCCGTGCTCCTGCTTGAACTCGCGGCAGACCGTGGTCTTATTCGTCGCAAAGAGGAAGCAGAGGCTATCGAGGGTAATGCGCTCGGTGAAATGCTCGTTGATGTACTGCGTGATATGAGAGACGACCGTATTGCCGCTATCGCTGACGTCGAGGAACGAGCCCTCCTCCTTCTTTCTGCGGATCAGGGAGATCAGAAGCTCCTCAAGATGGTTCTTCAGCAGCTGATCGGCGCCGAAGGGATAGGAATCGCGCTTTTTCATATCCGCGGTGTTCGGCATATCGTACGGGGGCATATAGACCGACATTCCGTCCTTCAGTATTTCGGAGAGCAGGCGCTTTTCCTTTACGGAAAGCACCGTCGGCTCACTGCTGAAGGGGGCAAGCGCCGCACAGTCACACGAAAAGCCGATGATGATCACGCCCGGGGCAAGACCGCCCGCGCAGGAAAGGCTATGCGCCTCATTGGCACGGTGGATGAGGATCTGCCCATCCGAAAGCGTGCCCTGAAAGCCCTCGCTATCGATGGCGAGCGCCCCCTTATCGATATAGACGAGCTCGCAGAAATCGTGCGCGTCCGAATGGGTCTTATACTCGTCGGTGAACTCGAAATAATGGATGTTCGCGATGCGCTCGACCGAAACGGCTATTTCGAAATCTTTCAGTATATACTGCACCGTCATACTCCCTTTCTTTGATTTGTACCATTTTAATACAAATCCGTTCTATCTAAAGCCGAGGTGATCAGAATTCGTGATATACCTTCTTCACGCTGTCGTAGGCAAGCTTCGGCTTTCTGTATTCGCTGAAGATGCCCTTGTTGTTAAAGCCGCGCGCGCGATTGAGATTCTTAAACGAGGTGCGCGCATCCGCAAAGTGCCAGATATAGCAGCCGCCGAATTTTTCATCCGAGAGGAAAAGACGGATGCAATAATCCAGCAGCCTTGCCTGATAATTCTCCGACCAGATCTCGGTATCAAAATCGCGCTTGCCGTAGATCGCGGCGGCACCGAATTCGCTCATTACCATCGGGCGCGGAGGCAAGCCCTCGGCCTCGATGCGTGCCTGTATCTTCTTTACAAAATCCGCCGTTCCCTCAAGATCGTACATATACCAGCCGTGATAATCGTTCACACAGTAAAGATCGGAATAAGCAAAGCAGATATCCTCCAGGGGCTTATGCGATGCAAACACGGTTAGACGGTTGCCTCCCTTTTCCTTCAGGATCGCGTGAAGCTGCTTCGTCAGCGCGAGGGTGGGCTCGGTCTGCGTAGGCATTTCGTTATGCATACCGAAGATGAGGATCGAGGGATGGTTGTAGTAATAATGCACCATTTCGCGCATCATTTCAAGTCCGCGCGCGACCACGGTGGGATCTGCCACGGTCTCCGGCTCGAAGCCGACGCCCCAGAAGGGGATCTCCGACCAGAAGCAGATGCCGTGCTCGTCGAGCATATCAAGGAAGGGGCGCGCGTTCGGATAATGCGAGCCGCGGATAGAATTGCAGCCGAGATCCTCGATCAATTCAATATCTCTGCCCATCATCGCCTCGGGGAATGCAAAGCCGAGGTCGGGATGCTCCTCGTGGCGGTTCACGCCCTTGATCAGGAAGGGCTTGCCGTTCAGAAGGATCTTATAGCCGTCGGTCTCGATCTTACGGAAGCCGACGCGGTCAATGAGATCGTCGGTCTCGGTTTCCGCCCTCAATGTGTAAAGCTCTGCCTTGCCGAGCGACCAAAGACGGATATTCTCTACCTTCACGGTATCGGTCATCACGGTTTTCTTCTCTCCCTTGGCAACGGATACGGCCGCAGTGCAAAGAACCTCGTTTTCAAGCGTGATCTTCAAGGTGCCCTCGCCCGCTTCTGCACCGAAAACGTCTACCTCAAAGGAGACCTCGGCAAAGGTGAGATCCTCGGAGAGCGTATAATGCATATGGTTTTTCAGAACAGAAACACCCGAGAGATACTCCAGCGTGACCGATCTCGTGATACCGCCGTGGTGATACCAATCCACCACCGCCTGGGGGATGGAATGCGCATCGAAGCGGTTATCGACCGATACGACGAGCAGATGCTCGCCCGCGCTTTCAATATTCAGAACAAACTCAAACTCGCAGAAGCCGCCGTAGTGCGTGCCGATCCTCTCACCGTCGAGATAAACGGCACATTCGGTCATCACCGCACCGAAATGCAGACGGACGGTGCCCTGCTCTATAAACACCTTGCGCTCGTACCAGCAGACACCCTCGTAGCCGAGAAGCGCAGGTGTGGAGGCAAAGACGGAGGGCACATAGGTGCTTTTCGCCTCCGACGGAAGCCCCTTTTCATAGCCGAGGGAAAGCCCTCGATCCTCCTTATCGGTGATAAAGCGCCAAAGCCCGTCAAGAGAGACCGAGCGGCGCTTTTCGTGCTCGTTAATAAAGCGTTTCATTGTTTGTCCTTTCTGTGATCAAGATATTATGCACAACAATTATAGTATGGATAAAACGCAATTGCAAGACGCTTTTTATTTTCTTATATAAGAATTTTGACTTAATCCCCGATATAGGTGAAGCGGCGCTTCTCTTCCCCGTTCACCACCACCGTCTCGCCCCACATCGAAAGAGGACGCACCCAAAGCTCGCCCTCGCCGTAAAGCGCGCGGTAGATCACCATTTTTTCAAGCGTTTCGGAATGGCTCGCAATTCCGATCAGCTCGTATTCGTTGCCCTTATAGTGGCGGTATCTTCCCTTTTTCGGCTCCATTCTTCTCTCTCCCTTATATGAGCGCATCCAGTGCCTCGACCGCCTCCATCGAGGTGGCAAAGCTCGTGCAGAAGCGCACGACCGTATGGCCTTCGTCATATTTTTCCCAATAGTCGAAGCGCACCCTCTCCGAGAGGCGCTTGACCGTTTCATTATCGAGGATCACGAAGGTCTGGTTCGTCGGAGAATCGATAAGGAAGCGATAGCCGTGCGCACGGAAGATCTCGCGCAGGCGGCGCGCCGTGCGGATGCCGTTTTCGCCAAGGCGGATATAAAGGTCATCCGTAAAGAGCGTATCGAACTGAAGTCCGAGAAGCCGCCCCTTGGCAAGCAGGGCGCCGTTTTGCTTCACACGGGTGAAAAAGCCCTTGGGCGCGCCCTTCACAAATACGACCGCCTCGCCCATCAGCGCACCGACCTTCGTGCCGCCGATATAAAACGCATCGGTAAGAGCGGCAATATCCCGAAGCGACACATCGCTTTCGGGCGTTGCAAGCGCATAGCCAAGGCGCGCGCCGTCAAGATACAGAGGCAAGGAATGCGCGCGGCAGACCTCGGAAAGAGCGGCAAGCTCCGCCTTCGTATAAAGCGTTCCGTACTCGGTGGGATGCGAGATATAGACCATGCCGGGATGCACCATGTGCGGATAGGTCGGATCTGCATAAAAATCCTTTACGTAAGCCTCGATGGCCGCCGCGGTGATCTTCCCTTCCTTTTGCGCGATCGGCAGCACCTTATGCCCCGAATGCTCGATCGCGCCCGCCTCGTGAAGCGCGACGTGACCGCTGCTCGCGGCAAGCACGCCCTCGTAGGGCAAAAGGAGCGAATCGATCACGACCTTATTGGTCTGCGTGCCGCCGACGAGAAAAAATACGTCTGCCGAAGGGTTCCCGATGGCGGCACGGATCCTCTCTCTTGCCGATGCGGTAAAGGAATCAAAGCCGTATCCGCTCTCGGGCTGCCAATTGGTTTCTATCAGCCGATCAAGGATCTGCTTGCAGCAGCCCTCACTATAATCATTCACAAAATGAAGCATACAAGCCCTCACAAAAAGCAAATAATTGTTTACAAATCCATTCTTCTCAACCTGTGAAGCATAAAATAATCAGATAAAAAGCACCTTTGGCATAGCTGCCTCGGGTGCCTTATCCTATGGATCACAGAATTATTTAATAACGATAAATGCGATAGCACCCGCGATCACGCCGATCGCAAGCAGAGCCGCCATACTGAGCGCCAAAACTCTCACGACCATAGAATCCTTATTGAGCTTCATACTTATATCCTCTCGTATTTAAAATTTCTTATTTTGCGTTTTCCTTACGTGCCTCGTAGAGCTTCGCAAGCTGCGCCGTGATATCCTTGCTCTGCCCTCTCATACGCGCGGGCAGGAAGTTATTGATGCGCGAGAGCCCCTTCGCCACACTGTCCATCGGATCGGCGGGCAGAACGACGGGGATCTCGAGAATGCGCTCGATCATACGGTCAAGACCGAAGAGAAGAGCGCCGCCGCCCGTCAGCACGATACCGTTCTCGAAGATATCCTTCACGTAGTCAAGCGGGATCTTCTTCACGATATCCGCGATCTCAAGAAGAAGGCGGGACAGAGGCTTTTCAAAGACACCGACGACGTCCTCCGTCGTCAGATTCATCGTGACGCGGTTACCCGTCAGCGAAAGCGTTCCCTCGATATCGATGCTTTCCGAGGGCTTGCCCTGCCAGACGGCACCGAGGCGCTCCTTGATCGCGGCGGCCACCGAAAGGGACACAGAAACATCCCCCTGATCGCTGATGTAGCTCTTCACCGCACGGTCAAAATCCTCGCCGCCGATCTGGGCGGTATTTTCAAGAAGGATGCTTCCGTTATGAAGCACCATAATTTCCGTGGCACTCGCGCCGACGTTGACCGAGATCGCACAGAGCGAGGGCGAATAGCCCGCACCGATCAGCGCCGCCATCGCACGGTGCACACCGTAGCACTCGGCAACGCCGCTGTCGAGCATCATCTCGTAAAGCTCCTTCTCCTGCCTCGGCAGGATCGAGGAGGGCAGTCCGAGCGTGGCACGCAGCTTCTCGGCAGGAAGGACGGCATTGATCGCGTTCCCGATCACCGCTCCCGTCATCTCCTTTGAATAGAGAAGGCCGTTTTTGAAGGGGCGCACGAGAACGCCGCCCTCGGATGCCTTTTCCGTTGCCTCCGTGCCAAGCGAAAGGATACGGCTGGTATTCTTATCCATCAATGCGACGGACGGCTCGCGGTAAATGCCCGCGGCGGTATCCGAAAGCGTAATATTGGCGTAACCGAGGTCAAGCCCGATCTTCGTCACCATACCGTTCTCCTTTCAAAAATTGTCGTTTCTTATATTATACACGATAGATAAAATAAATGCAAGTGCTTTTTTGTATTTTTATTCAAAGCAATCCTCGTCCTCTGCGATGCGCTCGCAAAGCGTGGTGTAGCGGAGCACCTGACGGTCATTCTTTACCATCTGCTCGACCACCGACACGCATCCGACCAATATGACCATCGTTCTTGCGCGCGTGATCGCGGTATACAGAAGATTTCTCGTCATCAGCATCGGCGCGCAGGGGTAGACCGGCAGGATCACCACCGAATACTCGCTTCCCTGACTCTTATGCACCGTGATGGCGTAGGCGAGGTCAAGCTGCTCCATAATATCAAAGGGATAGTCCGCCACGCGGTCGTCAAAGCGGATGATCATTTTTTCCTCCGTCGGAAGGATGCGCTCAATGACGCCGATATCGCCGTTGAAGATGCCCGTACCCGCAAGCCCGTTCTTCTCCCACTCGATCTCGTAATTGTTCGCGGTCTGCATCACGCGGTCACCCTCCCGGAAGAGGACACCGTGGTGCATACGCTCCTTTTTCATCGCGGTCTTCGGGTTCATCGACTCGCGCAGGGTCTGATTCAGGATCTCAACGCCGCCGCTTCCCTTCCTCGAGGGCGTAATGACCTGAATGCGGTCGCGGATGCCCGCGCCGTAGGTCCTCGGCAGACGGCGAAAGATCAGCTCGCTGATCGCGGGCGCGATGTCTTTTTCGTTTTCTCTGCGAACGAAGAAGAAGTCTCCCTGCGTGGCGGTAAGGATCGGCATCTGCCCCTCGTTGATCTTATGCGCATTGGTGACGATCAGGCTCTTTTCGGACTGGCGGAAGATCTCCGACAGACAGACCGTGGGGATCCTCTCGCTCCGTATGAGATCCGCAAGCACGTTGCCCGCGCCGACAGAGGGCAGCTGGCTCGCATCGCCGATCAGTATCAGCCGCGCGCCGCGGCGCATCGCGCGAAGCAGCGCTTCAAATAAATACAGGTCGATCATAGACGCCTCGTCCACGATCACGACGCTCTCATCGAGCGGCGCGCGCTCGGTGCGCATAAAGCGGGGCTCCTCTCCGTCCGCGCGCTCCATTTCCAGCATACGGTGCACGGTTTTTGCCTCCGCGCCCGTAGCGCTGCTCATTCGCTTGGCGGCACGCCCCGTGGGCGCGCAAAGCACGGTCTTTTGCCCAAGGCTTTCAAAAATCGAGAGCATTGCCTTTACGACGGTGGTCTTTCCCGTGCCGGGACCGCCCGTCAATATCATCACGCCGCTATCCAGCGCGGTGAAGATGGCTTTTCTTTGCAGGGTCTCGTATTCGATACCGCTTTGCGCCTCGACCTTATCGATGAGCGCCGCAGTGTCCGTACGAGAGATGCGCGCCGTTTCTCTTTGCAGCCTGCCGATGCGTCTTGCGATATAGGACTCGGCGAGCGCGACGCGGTTCTGCATAATATAGGTCGCCTTCTCATCGTGATAGGCGTAAAGCGTGCGTGCGGCGACCGCCGCATCGAGGGCCTCTGCAACGACCGACTCCGAAACGGAGGTCTTGAGCGCGGCGGCACCGATCAGCTTTTCTCTCGGAAGGCAGGTATGGCCGTTGGCATCGGCGTTGTACCTCAGGATATATAAAAGCGCAGAGACGAGCCTGTGCTCTCCCTCGCGCGGATAGCCGAGGGATGCCGCCATCGCATCCACCTTATCGAAGGGGATGGAGCAGCCTTCGCCGCAGAGCAGATAAGGGTTCTCCTTGATCATACCGACGGCACCGTTTCCAAAGGCCTTGTATACGCGCGCGGATTCGCCCGTGCCGAGATAATCGCGGCAGAACATCACCACCTGCCGCATCTCGGTGGAGGCGCGGAAGGAGGCAGAGATCTTCGCCGCCTTCTTCATCGTGATGCCCGGGATGTCTGCGAGCCACTCCGGGTGATTCTCCATCACCTCAAAGGTATCCGCACCGAAGCGGTTAACAAGCTTCAGCGCCGTGACGGGACCGACCCCCTCCACCGTGCGCGACGAGAGATATTTGAGAATATCGTCCACCGCCTTGGGAAGGCTTTTTTCGTACGAGGTAAACGCGAACTGCCGCCCGTACTCGGGGTGGCGCGTATAGCTGCCGCGCAGCGTCAGACACTCTCCCTCACCCGAGGGCGGAAGCGTGCCGACCGCCGTGACGAGCAGCGTTTCACCCTCGCCTGCGGAAACGGAGAGCTCCAGCACGGTATAATCCGTCGCGTCGCTGTGAAAGACGATGCTTTCGATCACGCCGCTGATCTCCGTCTCACCCGATTGTGCCATTTCGCTCTCCTTTCCGTGAATTTTTATCCTTATTACGCTTCCTCTTCCTCGTATCGGGGGAGGGTTACAAAGCGGTAGGTATGCTTGGTTGCGGGGAGGATCCTATCCAAAAGATCCTCCGCCTTGATCTTCAGGGTCGAGGTGTTGATGCAGGGGTGCATACCGATATATTCCTGCCCCTTCAGCTCGTCGTCAATGACGAGATTCACCGCGCGGTCAAGGTCATTATAGAGCCCGAGCGGCGAAAGGCTTCCCGGGGTGATATCCAGCAGCTCCTCCATAAAGCGCCCATCCGCAAAGGAAAGGCGGGATACGCCGAGCGCGGCGGAGAGATCCTTGGTTTTGAATCTCTTGTCCCCCGGCGTCAGCAGAAGATAAAACATCGTGCACTGACGGTTGGTGAGAAGAAGGTTCTTGCAGGTGGCGCATCCGAGCGTCTCGTCGATATGACGGCAGATCTCCATCGTTTCGGCCGCCTCGTGATCCACTCTTTCGAAATCAATATGCAGCGCTTGTAGGCGCTTGTAGGTTTTTATTTCCTTTTCTATCCTGCCGCTAAGATCGGCAGGCACACCCTTTTCAAGCTTTAATTCTTCCATTTTTCTGTCCTTTTGTAAAGAATTATTTTCAATTCTTCGATTTTAAATAGTCATCGATCGCTTTGGCGGCAACCTTGCCCGCACCCATCGCAGAGATAACGGTGGCGGCGCCCGTGACGGCATCACCGCCCGCGTACACACCGTCCTTCGTGGTCTTGCCCGTAGCCTCCTCGACGATGATGCCGCCGTGGCGGTTCACCTCAAGGCCCTCGGTGGTCGCCTTGATCAAGGGATTCGGCGAGGTGCCGATCGACATAATGACGGTATCCACGGGAAGAACGAACTCGCTGCCCTCAATCGCGATCGGGCGGCGGCGGCCGCGCTCATCCGGTGCGCCGAGCTCCATACGGATGCATTTCATACCCGTGACGAAGCCGTTTTTAGGATCACGCTTATTCTCGGGATCTTCATAGCCGAGGATCTCGACGGGATTGCAGAGCAGACGGAATTCGATCCCCTCCTCCTCTGCGTGCTCGACCTCCTCGCGCCTTGCGGGAAGCTCCTCCATCGAGCGGCGGTATACGATATAGACCTTCTCTGCGCCGAGGCGAAGTGCGGTTCTCGCTGCGTCCATCGCCACATTACCGCCACCGACGACGGCAACCCTGCCGCCCTTCATAATGGGGGTATTCGGATCCTCGCGGAAGGCCTTCATCAGATTGCTTCTGGTTAAAAATTCGTTGGCGGAATATACACCCTTGAGGCTCTCGCCCGGGATTCCCATAAAGTTCGGAAGTCCCGCGCCCGAGCCGATGAACACCGCTTCAAAGCCCATACCGAAAAGCTCATCCACCGTGAGCGTTTTACCGATGATCATATTGGTCATGATCTTCACGCCCATCGCCTGCAGGTTATCCACCTCCTTCTGCACGATCGCCTTCGGGAGACGGAATTCGGGAATGCCGTACACGAGCACGCCGCCCGCGGTATGGAGCGCCTCAAACACGGTAACGTCATAGCCGAGAAGCGCAAGGTCGGACGCGCAGGTCAGCCCCGAGGGGCCGGAGCCGACGATTGCGACCTTACGGCCGTTCTTCGGCGCGGTCTCGGGAACTTTGTCGGAATGCGCGTTATGATAATCCGCCACAAAGCGCTCGAGGCGGCCGATGCCGACGGGCTCACCCTTGATGCCGCGCACGCACCTCTGCTCGCACTGCGTTTCCTGCGGGCACACGCGGCCGCAAACGGCAGGCAGACCAGAGCTCTTATGTATAATCTCGTATGCGCCCTCAAAATCCCCCTCTTTGATCCTCTCAATGAAGGCGGGAATATGAATGTTGACGGGACAGCCCGCCACGCAGGGCATATTCTTGCAGCCAAGACAGCGAAGCGCCTCGTCGATCGCCATTTCCTCGGTGTAACCGAGGGCGACCTCGTCAAAGTTTTTCGCTCTTTGCTCTGCCGACTGGGTGGGCATCGGGTTCTTTTTCAGACTCATATTGGGCTTTGCCATCTCACTTCACCTCTTTCTTAAAGAGGTTGCAGGCCTCTTCATACTTATGGCGCTCAAAATCGCGGTACATTGCGCCGCGGGACATCGCCTCGTCAAAATCCACCTCGTAGCCGTCAAAATCCGGACCGTCCACGCAAGCGAACTTCGTCACGCGCTTTCCGTCCTGCACGAGCGTTAAGCGGCAGCCGCCGCACATACCCGTTCCGTCGATCATGATGGGATTCATCGAGACCGTGCAGGGGATGCCGTAGGGCTTGGTGGCAAGGGTGACAAACTTCATCATAATGAGAGGACCGATGGTGATCACGCGGTCAAACGTCTGCCCTGCCGAAAGCATTTCATTGATGGGCACGCAGACGTTGCCCTGCCTGCCGTACGAGCCGTCGTCCGTCATTACGAAAAGCGTCTCGGATGCACGGCGGAATTCGTCCTCAAGGATCAGAAGGTCCTTATTGCGGAAGCCGATCACGGAAACGACCTCCGTGCCCTGCGCGTGCAGCGCCTCGGCAATGGGAAGCGCGATCGCGCAGCCGACACCGCCGCCGACGATCAATACCCTCTTCAAGCCCTCAAGCTCGGTGGGAACGCCGAGAGGGCCGGCAAAATCGGAGATATGATCCCCCGCCTCCTTCGCATTCAGCGCAAGGGTGGTGGCACCGACGATCTGGAAAATGATCCTGACCGTTCCCTTCTCGCGGTCATAGCCCGCGACGGTAAGAGGAATTCTTTCGCCGTCGGAGTCAACGCGCAAAATAATAAACTGACCCGGCTGTGCCTTGGCCGCCACGAAGGGCGCCTCGATCTCCATCATCGTGACAGTCGGATTCAAAGCCTTTTTCGTAACAATGCGATACATAATGCTCTCACTTTAATTTAAAAATATTTTTCTAACGTATATTATATATGAAACGTAAAAAAATTGCAAGGGCTTGGCCTAAAAAAAGACGAGGTTTTTTCCTTTTTCTTTTTTATCGGGTGCAGCGCAGTGTTCCATTATGGTAAAAAACAAAGGAAACCGCCGCTTTTCCTAAAAAAACGTTTTACTATTCCGTTTTTTAAAAAAAGGGCTGTCTCATTAAGAATTCAGGCATATCAATGATAAATCGGTAAAGCACGGTTGTAATTACACGATTTGCGAATTCTTAATGAGATCAGAACCTTGGGGCGAACGGATTTAGAGCAGAAAGCGTCGGCTGATAATCAAGTAAAGCGAATCTGTGCTTGCACAAGTGAGCGAACGAAGATTGCTATTCGACAACTCACTTCAGGTGA
>JAGBBQ010000067.1 GCA_017938425.1 Clostridia bacterium
GCCGACCGTCGCGGGACCGACCGCCGCGCCGAGGTCACCCGCCAGGGCGAGGAAGGCGAACATAGCCGTTCCGCCCTTCGGGCATTTTTGCGAGGAAATACAGAGCGTGCCCGGCCACATAATACCGACCGCGAGGCCGCAGAGCGCGCAGCCGATCAGGCCGATGACCGAGATCGGGGAAAGCGCCGCCGCCAGATAGCATACCACGCACAGCGTGCCGCAGATCAGCATCATTTTGCTGAGATCCATCTGCTCGCTCTTCTTGCCGTAGAACACGCGCGCAACGCCCATAAAGGCGGCAAACATACAGGGACCGGCAAGGTCACCGACCGTTTTGGAAACGCCGAGCGCGGATTCGGTAAAGGCGGATGCCCATTGTGTCATCGTTGCCTCGGAGGCACCGACGCAGACCATCAGAAGGATCATAAGCAGGAACACGGGAAGCCTGAGAAGGCGGCTCGTGCGCATTCCCTCTCCTTCCTCGACCAAGCGCTCGATCGGGCAGAAAAGAAAATTCACGGTATTGACAAGCGGCACGAGCGCCCAGATCAGGGTGAGGATCTGCCAATGCGCCATACCGAAGAACGCGAAGAAGAGCGTGGAGCCGAGGATGACACCGACCGCCCCCCAGCAGTAAAACGAATGCAAAAGGCTCATAACCCCCGCCTTGTTCTCAAACGGGCAGGCCTCGACGATCGGGCTGAGCAGCACCTCCACAAGTCCGCTTCCGATCGCGTACAGAACGACGGAAATGATGATCCCGACAAAGGGACTTGGCAAAAGCGACGGCAAAAACGCCATCAAGATAAGACCGAGCGCGGAAACCACCTGCGAGACGACCACGCAAGTGCGGTAGCCGATGATATCGGCAAACCGCACCGCCACAAGGTCCACAAGCAGCTGCGTCAAATAGAACACAAGCGGGATCAAGGCGATCCTATCGAGTGAAATGCCGTAGCTGCCCTTGAAGGTCAGAAACAAAAGCGGCGTAAAATTCGCGGTGATCGCCTGCGTAATAAACCCAAGATAGCACGCGATCAGCGTTTTTTTATAATTCTTCGGCTTTGTCATGATATCTCCCATCCATACGATCTTTACAAAGCATTATATCACCGAAGCAAAAAAAGGAAAAGATACGTTAAACCCATATTTTTGCACTATTTACCCAACATTCGGAATTTTCCCGGCGCGATGCCATCGCTTCTCTCCTATGCTATGCTCCGTTTTTATCTATATTATAACACATCCGCAAAGCAAAAGCAATGCCCCGTCTTATCCTTCCTCGGCGTTGCAAGTGCATTTTGGTAAAATGACACATTTTTTTGTAGTTTCCGCTATTTTTGCGTAAGGGCGATTGACATTGTTTTTCCCTTATGTTATACTAACCTCGGCGCGCGTCCGCGCGAAACCTTTCAATAATCCGGAAAGGAAGAGGCTTATGGAGAACAAGCTTTACGGCAAGACCGTCATCTTTAACGGCGATTCCATCTGTGCGGGACGCGAGGACTGCGGCTCCTGGGCGACCAGGATCGCAAAGAAAAACGCGCTTTCCGCCTGTAAAAACTACGCCGTCGGCGGCGGTATTATTTCGGAGGGGCTTTACCACGCAAGCGGCTGTCTCCGCCACTCGGTCTCGGCTTCTCTTGAGAAAATGCACGAGGAGTTTCCCGAGGCGGATTACATCGTGATCGAGGGCGGCACCAACGACGCCGACCTGCACAGCCATATCGAGGACCGCGATCTGCGCGGCAACTTTGATCCTTACGATTTTGGCGGCGAATACGATCGCACGACCTTTGCGGGCGCCCTGGAGAGCATCTTTTACCGCGCGACCAAGTATTGGTGCGGCAAGCGGATCTGCTATATCGTGGCACATAAAATGACCTGGGGAGAGTGCTTTAAGAGACGGCGCGCCTACTTCGATCTCGCGATCGGGATCTGCAAGAAATGGGGCATCCCCTACCTTGATCTTTGGAACGGCTGCTACCTTAACTCCTCGCTTCCCTGGATGTATGACAAAGAGAAAAACGCAGAGGAAAACGAGGCGGCAGGCTCGATGTATATCGACAGCCAGCACCTCTCCTCCCGCGGCTACGATCTGACCGCGGATATCATCGATTCTTTTTTGAAAGGACTATAAACTATGCTGAAAATCTACAAGATCGACGCAAGTCCCGTCATTGACTTCGCCGCAGAGGAATTAAAGAAATATCTGCGTATGATGATGCCAAACGACGGCGAGATCCCCATCGAATATAAGCCCGATGCGAAGGACGGCTTCCGCCTGGGTCTGATGCAGACCTTCGGCCTCGACGTATCGGATGCCGAGAATACCGAGCTTGACGATATCCTTTATATGGATACCGACGGCGAGGGTGGTATCATCGCGGGCGACAACGCGCGCTCCGTGCTTCTCGCCGTATATGAATACTTAAGGCAGAACGGCTGCCGCTTCCTCTTCCCCGGTGTGGACGGCGAGTTGATCCCCGTGAAGAAGATCGAGGC
>JAGBBQ010000068.1 GCA_017938425.1 Clostridia bacterium
GAGAAGCTGCAGAGGGGCATCGGCGCCGTGCCGCTGACCTCGCTTTCGGCACTCGGAACGGCGTTTGCCAACGACGTTGACCCCACGCTCTCCTTCGCACAGGCGGTGCTTGCGCTCGGGCAGAAGGGAGACGTCGTGCTCGGCATCTCCACCTCGGGCAACGCAAGGAACGTATGCGCGGCGCTGCAGGTCGCGGGGGCGATGGGGCTCACGAGCGTGGCAATGACCGGCGAGGGCGGCGGCAAAATGGGAAAGATCGCAGACATCACTCTCGCCGTGCCCGAAAGGGAGACCTACAAGGTGCAGCAGCTGCACCTGCCCGCCTACCACGCCATCTGCGCCGAGGTCGAGCGCGTCCTTTTTGAGGATTAAGAAATGTTCAATAAAACAATCAGAGAATTCAACCGCATCGTTGCGGATGCCAAGGCCTTTTCCTTTCTCGCGATGCTGATCACGCAATGCTTCTTCATTGCCTACTACACCGTGGCGCTCTGCCTGCCCTTCGGCTATAAGGGCGTTTACGGCGCGATGCTCGGGCTGACGCTCGTCACCTTGATCTATCTTTGCATCGATCATATGCGAGAGGATAAAAAGAAAAAGGGACACAAATGGCTGCGCTGTTTTGCGGTTTATGCAAAGATTTGTGTACATATCGTGGCAATTTCGCTTTCTCTTTACGCGCTTTACACCACCGAGCCGAGCGAGCTCTCGGTTCTCTCTCCGATCCTTCTCATCTTTGCGATCCTCGCGCTGATCATCCAGATCACGGGCGAGCTCGTCGGCTTCCTTGCCAAGCGATACTTCAAGCCGCTGATCGACACGGCGGTGGAGGAGAGCGAATTTTTGCGCACCGTGATCGGCAAGGTGCAGGGCGGCGTGGAGAGTTTTGCCGAGGCGAAGGAGAGGATCACCTCTCTTCCCGCGCGCACGGCGAAGGCGGCGCGCGGGCTCGGTGCGCGCATCAAGGATGCGTTTCACAAAAGAAAAAACACGGTCACGGACGTTGCCTTTGAGGACGTTACGGACGAGACGGTAAACAATTAACTTTTTAGGAGAATATACGAATGAATTACGCAGAGGAATCTTTAAAGAAGCATTACGAATGGCGCGGCAAGATCGAGGTGAACGCGCGGGTCGCGGTCAAGGGGCGGGAGGATCTCTCGCTTGCTTATACCCCCGGCGTTGCACAGCCCTGCCTGGAGATTCAGAAGGATGAGGAGAAGTCCTTCCTTCTCACGAGAAGATGGAACACCGTGGCGGTGATCACGGACGGTACGGCGGTGCTCGGCCTCGGGGATATCGGCCCTGTGGCGGGTATGCCCGTAATGGAGGGCAAGGCACTGCTCTTCAAGGCATTCGGCGACGTGGACGCCATTCCCCTTTGCATCAAGTCCAAGGATACGGACGAGCTCGTGCGCACGATCTATCTGCTTTCGGGCAGCTTCGGCGGCATCAATCTCGAGGATATCTCCGCACCGCGCTGCTTTGAGATCGAAAGAAGACTGAAGGAGCTTTGCGATATTCCCGTTTTCCACGACGATCAGCACGGCACGGCGATCGTGCTTGCGGCGGCGCTCCTCAACGCGCTGAAGGTCGTGAAGAAGGATATCCGTGCGGTGCGCGTGGTGATCAACGGCGCGGGCAGCGCAGGCATTGCGATCGCGAATTTCCTGCTCGGCATGGGCGTGAGGGATATGACGGTTTGCGACCGCATCGGCACGCTTTGCAGGGGCAAGGCGGGTATGACGGCGCCGCAGGCGGAGCTTGCGGAAAGGACCAATCAAGCGATGCTTGACGGCACGCTTGCGGATGCAATGAAGGGAGCGGACGTCTTTATCGGCGTGAGCGCGCCCGGCATCGTTTCCAAGGAAATGATCGCCTCGATGAACGCGGGTGCGATCGTATTCCCGATGGCGAATCCCACCCCCGAGATCATGCCCGAGCTTGCCAAGGAGGGCGGAGCGGCGGTGATCGGCACGGGCCGCAGCGACTACAACAATCAGATCAACAACGTGCTTGCATTTCCCGGCATTTTCCGCGGTGCATTGGATGCAAGAGCCAGAGAGATCAACGACGAGATGAAGCGCGCGGCGGCGTACGCCATCGCTTCCCTTGTTTCGGAGGACGAGCTTTCGGCAGATTATATCATTCCGAACGCCTTTGACGAGCGCGTCGGAAAGACGGTTGCGGCAGCGGTGAAGAAGGCCGCGATCGATAGCGGCGTGGCAAGGTAAGATAACGCAGAAGGCAGAGCGCTTTGGTGACAATCCCTCACCGCCTTCGGCACAGCTCCCTTTGCACAAGGGAGCCTTAGGCAGCTTCTCTTCTGCTGTTTTTCCTACAATTTATATAAGTTGCTTTTTACAATTCAATCCGTTTGATCAAAAATTTTTGGCCGTTTCGGGAAAAAAAGCCCGAAACGGCCGTTTTTTGCGTTTTTGTGAATTCAAAAATCCGCTGTTCATTATTTTTATAATATTTGTACATTTTGCATTTTTTTTTTTTTTTTTTGGTTTTTATAACAATTGACGGAAAAGTGTAGATTATGCTATAATGAAGGTACACTCGGGGGATAGTTTTTTCGCCCTCGGGACGGAATAGACTGGTTTTAAAAAATTTTATAAAAAGGAGTAAAACAATGAACCAGAAAAGAACCACGAAGCAGGCACTTGTCACTTCCGTTCTTACTCTCATGCTTTGCCTTTGCATGCTGATCGGATCGACTTTTGCTTGGTTCACCGACTCGGTTTCCAGCGATAAGAACGTTATCGTTGCAGGAAACCTCGACATCGAGCTCGAGTACTATAAGGACGGTGCTTGGACGACTGTCGAAGGCGCAAGCGACATCTTCAATCCCGCAGCGAAGTGGGAGCCCGGCCACGCAGAGGTCGCTTACCTGAAGGCAAGCAACCTTGGCAATCTTGCACTCAACTATAAGCTCGGCGTTAACCTTCTTGGCGAGACCAAGGGTATCAACGTTGAGGACGAGGTGTTCCAGCTCTCCGATTACCTGCTGATGAACATCATCGAAGACGTTGACGGCTCTGCCGCTGCATACGCTGACCGTGAGGCGGCTATCGAGGCAGCAAAGGCTGACGGCCGTTACCTCTCTCTCAACGCGTCTCTCGTTAATAACAATTTCAACGACGGCGTTGTTACCGGAAAGCTTGAGGCCGCTACGGATGCAGACGCTTCCGACGAGAAGTACGTAGCAGTCGTTATCTGGATGCCCACCGCGATCGGCAACGAGGCGAACTTCAAGACCGGCACAACCGCTCCCTCCATCGACCTTGGCGTTTCCATCATCGCAACCCAGGCAACCGGCGAGTTTGACGGCTTCGGCAACGATTACGATGCGGGCGCAAGCTTCCCCGTGATCGGTATGGGCTCCGCTAACGTTCCCACCGACCTTGCAAGCACCGCTTCCATTCCCGTTAACGTAAGAAACACCCAGAACGCGAAGGTTGGTTCCTTCGAGGTTCCCGCAGGTGCGATCGCTGACGGAGTAACCGCTCTGAAGGGCACGATCGAGGAGACCGACGCGGCTCACTCCAACATCGATCTTGCTACGCTTGACGGCTACGTTCTGAAGCACTACAACATCGATCTTGTTGGTATCAAGGAAGTGAACGACACCGACGTTATCGTAACGATTCGTATCGAGAGCGGCGTTGCTCAGAAGATCGTTGACGAGAACAGCATCATCCTCTACCACAACGGCGTGAAGATGGAAGGCGCTATCATAGACTACGATCCCAGCGAGGGTAACCTTAAGTTCAAGACCAAGAGCTTCAGCCCCTTCACCGTTGCTTATAAGATTCCCACGACCACGCAGGACGGCACGATCGACCTTTCCGATCTTCCTGTTGCAAGCCTTGCTACTGCTCCCCAGTTCGTAAAGGGCGGCTCCGAGGCCGACACGATCGAATGGGGCAAATACGGTCAGTGGTCTCCCACCGCGGGCCTTGACGCTGAGCTTGAGGCTTGCTACATCTTCTCTACCACCGAGACCCCCGCAGAGGTTGCAGAGAATCCCTTCAAGAACTGGAAGTGCGATTTCGTTCTTTCTCTTGATAAGGATCTCGGCGCGAACGAGATCTTCCTTGGCGGTAACTACGGCTCCTTTGGTTGGGTAGGCTTCCACAACGGCGATCTGACTCTCGCAGCAAACGAAGAGGTTTACCTTCTTGACAGCGTTGCTGATGCTTGGACCTATGACGAGGTTGCTGACTTCGTTGGCACCTTCATCTGCGGCGCAGGTGACGTTGACGGCAAGCTTGCTGCCAAGGGCGCAACCCTTACCGTTACTCTCCGTCTCTGGAATCCCGAGAAGGCGGAGGAGAAGTATGACATCGCAGTTGTTAAGCACACCTTTGGTACTGCTTTTGCACAGGACGTTGTCGATAACACTCCCAACGTGTAATTCATAATTACTTACGCTTCCCGATCTCCTTTTGGGGATCGGGCGGCAAATATAGCGCATAAGAATTTCAGGTACCGATCTGCCCAAAGGCTTATGCGCTATATTTGCTATTTATATATAGGAAGAAAACGAACGGGCGCACTTCCCCCTAAAAAAGGTTGAGGTATGCGTTTTTTCGCGTTTTTTCTATCGCGCGCGTGCGCGAGAATATATGCAAGCAAAATTTTATTTCTTTTATACGCGAAAAGCATATAAAAAGTAAAAAATTTGGAGGAACAATGAAAAACACAGCAAAATCCCTTTGGGCAAGCGTGCTTGCGCTTGTTCTCTGCGTTTCCATGCTTTTGGGAACGACCTTTGCCTGGTTTACGGATTCGGTTTCGAGCGACCGAAACACCATTTCGGCAGGCAATCTGGACGTTGCGCTTGAATACCTTAAGGAAGGCGCTTGGACTACCGTCGGCAGCGATACGAAGGTATTCGATCCCAACATTAAGTGGGAGCCCGGTTACACCTCGCTCACCTGCCTGCGCGTTACGAATGCGGGCACGCTTGCGCTGCAGTATCTGCTCTCTATCACCGTAGAGGCAGGCACCGCTATCCTTGGCGAGAACGGCGAGAACCTCGCCGACGTGATCAAGGTTTACACCTGCTACGGTGAAAACACCGCGGCAGACTACGAGGAGATCGAAACGAGCGTTCTCTGGCAGTACGAGGGCACGCTCACCGAGGTGATGAGAAAGCCCACGGACTTCCTCGGCGGACAGCTTCTGCCCGAGGGCGAGACGCCCGATGCGAATGCTCTTGCTACCACGAAGGAGAAGGAGCAGGTGCTCACCATTGCTTTGCATATGGAAGAGACGGCGGGCAACGAATATCAGAAGCTCAGCGCGGGTGACATTTACGTCAACCTCGTTGCAACGCAGTGGAACGATGAGATGGACGGCTTCGGCGCAGGCTATGACACCGATGCGATCTTCCCTCTCGCGCCCGGTATGCTTCTCTACACCTCCGCTCCCGCAGTGAAGGATGCAAACGGCTACCTTGCCAATGCGCTGATGCTCGGCGCGGACGGTGACACGGGTACGGCCTCTCTGCCTGCAGGCGTGAAGCTTGCGGACGGTGCGGACGAGGTGGCACTCCAGCTTTCCGTGATCAAGAACCGCGAGGCTGTGGTTGAGATGAAGGGCGGCGACGTTGCGATCCCGCTTGACGTTCATATGGTGGGCGTGGCTTCCGACAACGATAAGCCGATCACCGTTACGCTGAACGGCCTTTTCCCCAAGAATTACGCACAGTACAACATCCGCCTTTTCCACGTGGAGAACGGCGTGACGCGGGCGATGACTGCGGTCGATAGCCTTGCAGACCTCGATGCGCACAACGAGTTTTACTATGACGATGCGACCGGCACGGTCACCCTCGCGATGGCTACCTTCTCCGAGGTGACGGCGGCTGTTTCGGTAGGCAACCCCTGGGACGGCACAGATGTCGATTATTCTTGGTACACCGAAAATTCCGCTGCTACGGAGTTCGTATTGAATGATGCCGCAGATTTTGTAGGATTTGCTCAGATCGTTGGCGGTATGGCAGAGGGAATCGAAAGAGATTCCTTTGCAGGCAAGACTGTAAAGCTTGACGCTGATATCAATTTGGGCAGCAAAACTGCAAAAGGCGACAGCTACATCAACTTTGCCCCTGTTGGTTACTATTATAATGCGAACCATACATTTGAAGATGGTACCACGGGCGTTTATGCTGATGTTTACTCTTTCGAGGGAACCTTCGACGGCCAGGGCTTCACGATCTCCGACGTTCTCCAGAGAACCTGGGACATCAAGGGTGACGATCCCTACTACGATCTCACGCAGAACCACTACTACAATGACGGTATGGGAATCTTCGGATTCGTCTACAACGGAACCGTAAAGAACCTTGTTGTTGAAAATTTCCAGTCCGACGGAGAGTTCTGTACTACGGGCTGCGTAGCGGCATATTCTGCGGGCGTTTCTACCTTTGAGAATATCCGAATTACCAACTGTAACCCCAGAGCATACAACGTGCCTAACGGTGGCGTTGTCGGTTACGCTTACGATGAGGCAGAGGCGGCAGAAAACGCAATTACCTTCTCCAACATCATCGTTGACCACACAACCAAGATTACGGCTCTTTGGGGCTCTTGGGACGTTGGATGCGGCGGTATTCTTGGCAGATGCGGTAATACCACTAAAGTCACAATGAATAATTGTAGCGTTGCTGCAGAGATCGACGTTTATAACGACGTTTGCGGTAACTATCAGTATTATCAGTATCGCTATTGCGGTATTTTGATCGGTACGCTTGGCAGCGACGATGATCCTTCGGATCAAATTTCCAACTTGACCTTCATTAACTGTAACGTAAGATACGGTGATTGGTCGGAATATTACTACTGCGAGCTTGTTGCGAACACGCAGGCTTCTTATACGCACGATTATCAAATGAGCCGACTTGAGAAAATCAATAGCCTGATTGAAATCAAGAGTGGCGATACTTGGACGAAGGCAGGAAACTTTGTTCTGATTGAGGGCGATACAAAAACCTGTTATCACATTGTCTCGGATGGAAACGGCAATCTCGTTCAGCATATGCACGCAGATAGCGGTGAGGAAACTGTAAACGGTGAAACCGTTCTTGTTGAGGATAAGCAGATCGTACATATTCCTTTCAAGCAGCTTTATACCGGTTACGGATGGGGCTCCAATCCTTCGGCGGACAATATTAACGTAAAGGATTTTATCTATTCCATTACCTACATGTATAACGGAGAAGTGCTTGACGTTATTTACGTTGTCGACAATTCTTCCGCCGTTTCTACGCAAAATACCGAAATTGAGCAATATATAACAAACAGCACAGATCCGAAATATACTTTTGCAAAATGGGTTAATGCGGGAGGAATGGAAGTAACCGAAATTGCTGCGGGAAACACCGCGAATATAACACTCTATCCGAGCTGGACAGGGGATCTTCACACAGCTCGTTTCGTTGACCAAAACGGTAACGTAATTTACGAGGAAAACTTCGAACAGGGTGCTACCTCGCTTCTTGCAGTGCCTGCGGTTCCCGAAATCCCTTTTTGTACCGGAGCGTGGGAGGATTATAGCAGCAAGCTAAAAAATGCTACGGCGGACATTGTTATTTATCCTGTTTATACCGTAAGTAGCAGCCAACTGACTGCTACCGGTAAGGATACCAACGGTGACGGAATTATTGATTATTACGAAATCGGTTCTGTAAATTTGACGCCTGATGAAACAACAGGCGGTATAACGATCCCCGGATATATCAATGGAATTCCGGTTAAGGTGGTTACCGGTCTTTCTGACAATCTCAAGGGAGATGTTCGGAATATCGAAATTCAGGAAGGCGTTGAGCAGCTTACAGACAAATCCTTCGCGGGTACTCCCAATATGACTCAAGTTTGGCTTCCCAGCTCCTTGAAGTTGATTGGCACAAATACTTTTTCGATTCAGGGACAGGATAAAAAAGAAAATTTAACCATTTATTATGCCGGAACACAGGCAGAATGGGATAAGGTTGTTAAAGAAACTGGCTGGGATAAGGGTCTGCGTGACGGCTCCAAGATTGTTTGTACCGACAAGACGGGCGAATTCCATAACAACGGAACCATAATTTGGAGCGCAAATTGATATTTTAGCCACCCAACCCTTCGGGGTTGGGCGGCAATACAAGCGCATAAATGCGAAGGCTTATTTACATTCGTGCGTTTATATTGCCGATGAAAAATCGACAAATCAAAGTTGTGTTTACAAGAAAGACTATAAAGCCAACAGGAGGAACGGTTTTGAGAAAGACACTCAAGTCCTTATGGACGAGCGCGATCGCGCTCACTCTCTGCGTTTCCATGCTTTTGGGAACGACCTTTGCCTGGTTTACGGATTCGGTTTCGAGCGACCGAAACATCATTGCGGCAGGCAATCTCGACGTTGAACTCGAATATCTGAAGGGAGACAGCTGGAAGCCCGTACGCGAGGATACGAACGTATTCAAGGACGCGAAGTGGGAGCCCGGCTACACCGAGGTGGTTTACCTGCGCGTATCGAACCTCGGCTCGCTGGCGCTGAAGTATATGCTCAGCGTGAAGATCGCGAGCGAGATCGCTTCGATCAACGTGAACGGCGAGAGCTTCCGACTTTCCGAATTTATTAAGATCGGTGCGGTGGACGGCGTTTCTACGCCTTATTCCGACCGCGGCGTGGCACAGACGGCTGTGGAGAGCAGCGCAAGAGGCCTTCGCGACGGCTACACCAAGACCTCGAGACTCGAGGAGGGTGACGTCGCATACGTGGCACTCGTGCTCTATATGCCCGAGAGCGTTGGCAACGAGGCCAACCGCGCCAAGGGCGAGGCTGTGCCCAAGATCGATCTGGGTCTCAACCTGGTGGCAACCCAGGCAGACAGCGAGACCGACGGCTTCGGCAACGGCGACTACGATGCGAACGCAGGCTTCCCTGCTCTGACGCTTCCCGGCGCGATCAACAAGCCCGTTGAGAAGGATGCACAGGGCAACCTTCTGAGCGACACCGTGATCGAGGACAGCGAGGGCAAGGTCAAGGCCGAGATCCCTGCGGGCATTCCGCTTGCAGAGGGCGTGGATACGCTTTCTCTGCTCGTCAAGGAGATGGAGAGCTCGGGCGCGAACCTTACGCTTGCCGATAACGAGATCCTTCGCTCGCTGAACGTACATATCGAGGGTATTGCGGACGGCAACACCACGCCTACGATCATCACCGTCAAGGAAGCGCTGATGCCCGGCCTGAACCTCGGCAACCTGAAGCTCGTGCACGTAGAGGACGGCGTGAACAAGGAAATGGTGCGCGTGAACACGCTTGCCGACCTTGATGCGCACAACGAGTTTGTTTACGATCCCGCGACCGGCGATATCACGCTCGCAATGGCATCCTTCTCCGAGGTTGCGCTTGTGGCGGATACCGAAAACAAGTGGGAAGGCGCTTACGATGATACTTGGTATAATACGACCGATACCGAGTTTACCATCGCGAATGCCGACCAGCTCGCTGCCTTCGGCGCGATCGTCGGCGGAATGATCATCACCGTCAATGAAAACGTAAAGAGTTATAAAGCAGACAGCTTCAAAGGCAAGACCGTGAAGCTGATCGCAGACGTGAACCTTGGCGACAAGGAGAGCGAGAACAATCCCGACATCATCTTCTACCCCATCGGTTACTATAACAGCGAGGGCACGTACGAGAGGACGAACACCGCGATCACGAGCGGCATGAGAAACTTCGAGGGTGTCTTCGACGGTAACGGCCACACGATCGCAAACTTCTACCAGAACACCTGGGAGATGAAGGGCGACCACGATTGGTATGACGCTACGCTTCAGTATTACCGCGACGGTATGGGCCTTTTCGGCAGAGTTTACGGCGGTACCGTAAAGAATCTGACCGTGAAGAACTTCTCCTCCGACGGCGAGATCGCCACGACGGGTACGATCGCGGCGTATGGCGAGGGCGCGACCTTTGAGAACATTGCGATCTTCAACTGCAATCCCCGCGTTTACAACATCGGCAACGGCGGTATCGTCGGCTGCGTGGGTTGGTATGCGAAGGATGCAGGCCTCAAAACCACCTTCACGAACATCACCGTGGATAACTCCAACAAGATCTCAGCGCTTTGGGGCTCTTACGACGTGGCTTGCGGCGGTATCGTTGGTCAGTATTACCCCACCAGCGGACAGAGCAGCGCAGGCACGCCCAAGAACGGCGGCATTGAGTTCGTGAACTGCCACATCAGCGCACAGATGGACGTTTATAACGACGTTTGCGCAAACTATCAGTATTATGCATACCGCTATGCGGGCATCCTGCTCGGCTCGGTTCGCGAGAATGAGACGATCAACGGCCACGTTTATCCCAAGATGGACGGCATTACCGCAAGAGGCTGCACCGTTCACTTCGGTGATTGGAACGATTACTACTACTGCGAGCTGGTGGCAAACTCTCTTGCTTCCTACACGCACGATCATCAGATGAGCCGTCTTGAGCAGGTTAAGGCTGTTAACGTTGCAAATATGACGGTTACCGATCTTGCAGGCAACACCACTGCGATCCCCACCTCGGGCAGAGTGAACTACGTTGTCGTTAAGGCGAAGGATGCGAACGGTAAGTGGATCCACGGCGACGGACACGACTATGCCGAGTGCTATCACTTTGTGAACGGCGTTCAGCACTTCCACGATGTTGCAGACGCAGATAACCCCAATCCTACCGAGACCGTGAACGGCGTTGCCGGCGTGCTCAAGGAGGATAAGCAGCTCGTTTACCGCGAGTTCAACAACCTTGTAACCGGCTACGGCTGGGGTGTAACAAGTAAGGGCGTTGGCGAGATGGACGGCGTTACCATTCTGGATAGAATTGAGGGTAATTCCGTTGAAAAGTTTACGGGTAAGGTTAACGAGCTTGATAACAATAAAGAATATACGCTTGGTGATATCTTTAATTTTGTTGACAACGGCGTAGAGGTCGTTCCCGATGCGTTGACTGTTTCTATCAGCAATCTTAATGAAAACAATCCCGTTTCCGCAACGATCAAATACGACAGAGATAACTGGGCGAACAGCACGATCACGTTTGCTGGTACGGGCGATATCACCATCACTATTCAGGACTACTACTTCTGCACGCCGACGACGATTACCGTAAACGTGAAAGAGCGTGAAGCAGTTGAAAAGTTTACTGCGAAAGATGTTAACAAAGATGCGTATACATCCATTACGCTCGGCGATCTTTTTGAAAAGAACGGTGTTGATATCGTTGGCAACATTACCGCCACTATCAACTATCCCGACAAAAGCGATACTACTTTCACCGGTACAGAGGATGATTTTGCAAGCCACTCCGTTTCTCTTATCAAGGATGGAGAGTATACAATTACGCTCAAGGATGAAGATGAATATTGCAAAGTTGTAACTGCAATAATCACCGTCAACAAGGTTGATAAGTTTACCAAGAAGTTCGATAAGGATTTCCTTTACCGTGTAGGTAATGCAACAAATAGCCCTGTCGCTCTTGGAACGCTCTTCGAAGAGATTGGCAGTGGTGTGCAGAATGTATCCGCCGATATCGAAAAAATCGCAGGCGATGCAAACGGCACCTTTACCTCCAATGCTACTTGGATGGATGGCAAAATTCAGTTCAGCGGCACGGGTGTTGTTAAGGTTACCATTTCTGCTGACGGCGCGAATGCGGTTGAATTGAATCTTGAGGTTGTGGATGCGGTGAATGCAACAGGTGCAACCGACGCAACCGAGAACAATGTGGTGCTTCTGAATGATATCAGCGACGGATTCACGGTTTCCGGAAGTTACACCGTATTCGGTAACGGATTTACGCTGAATTACACCGGCAACGGCCAGTATCTCAACAACGGTTTGAGACAGGGCGTTGTGAATGTATCCGAAAACGGCAGACTTGATAACCTTCGGATTAAGGCAAGTATTTATCCGTCATCCTACTTATATTATGATGAAGTAAAGAACGGGCCTTCCTCGGTTGAAGGCGATAGGACCAGATACCATTATCAGCTTTCTGCAGTAGTGGCAAAGGATAATGCAACGATCTCTAATTGTTACATCTACGGCGGAAGAAACAACATCTTTGTTGATACGGGCAACGTAACTATTACAGACACTGTTACCGAATGTGGCACGTTGGCGAATATTCAAATTCAAAGCACTAACGCTTCTACCGTAACGTTGAGTAACGTCACGACAATTCAGCACAGAGTTAACGCAACCATAGGTGATACTACTCAGGTTATGATGGGCGCAGGTGTTATCGTTGGTCCCGATACAGAAACCAATCCCACCATTATTCTTAACGGTGAATTTAAGCAGTACAACTGGGTAACCGCTGAGGATAAGGCAGCGATAACCAATAGTACGGCACAGACCATTATTCAAACAGCACTCGATGCTACCGCGTTTAACCATACTGTAAACGAAAAAACCTCATCCAATCTTGGTATTATCTATCTGAACGACGTCGATGCTTCGGTAATAAATAATACCGGACTGCCCTATAAAATGGGTAGTGTCAAAATGATGGGCGAAAACGGCAAGGTTTATTCGCTGCAGAATGCTACCGAAAGCCAGATCTACAGCGATTATGTTAATGCAGATAAATCTACCGTAAACGGAGATTATCTTCCGACGTTTGAATTCGATCTTGGCGATCAGGAAATTTCTTATGACGGCAGCGAGGATACGAGATACTTATACGGTGATAAGAACGGTATAACGGCTCTTTATAAAGACGGCGAAGCAGCACTTACGCTTGATTTAACCAAGCTGGCAAAGGTTTATAAGTATAAAGGCATTCTCTATGACGTAACTGCGGTTTGCAAGGATTCTTCCGGAAATACTCTTACTGCAAGCAATGGCATTGTTACATTGGATGCACAAGGTAGCTACACCCTCGAATTTTCCGTAGTTGATAATATCTTCTATGACAAGAACGGTGAAACCGTTACTAAGAGTGTTGACAGAGAATACTCCGTTCCGCTGCAGCTTACCGTTAAAGCGGCTGACATTAAGAATGCAGTAGTGAACATTACTAAAACTGCTCTTGACGGTGTTTACACCACGGTAAATCTTACAGACTACAAGCTTCGCATCAATTTCCTTGACTGCATATCCATTACCGATTATGACAACAAGGGCACAGGAACCACCGTTAATCTGACAAGCAATATTAAAAGTGCAACGCTTACGCCCAGTGGCGTGAACGTTTTCACCACCGCATCCACAATCACTGTCACTTACACCGACGGCCAAGTCCTTACGGTTAATCTGAGCAACATTTCCGGCTCTTCCGCAGGAACGAAAACTGCAACCGTAAATACCAGCGGCGGTCTCTATTTCATTACGGAAGGTGCATTGGATAACAAGCCCACAGAAGCGTCCAGCCAAAATAAATGTACCATTACAAGCGTTTCCTATAAGGGTTACAGCGGTTCTACGGTGACCAATGATACCGACGTAACGGTTACTTGGGAATTGGGTTCCAGTAGCAGTGAAGGAACCTGTCTCGCAGCCGGCACGCTTATCACGCTGATTGGCGGCGAGAAAAAGGCTGTTGAAGATCTTCGCAAGGGTGATATTGTAATGACACTGGATCACCTTACCGGCGAGATTACTTATAAGGATGTCATAATCGTTGTTAAGACGCATAGTGAATCTTACTATAAGAACACATTCATCTTTGACGATGGTACTTCCCTTGTAACGATCAACGAGCACGGTATTTTTGACCTTGATCTCAACAAATATGTGAATATCGATCACCTGAACTATCAGGAATTCGTTGGGCACAAATTTGTTTCCATTGACACAAATGGAAACATCGGCGTTAAGAGATTGGTCGATGTTACCACCGTTTGCGAATCGGGTTATAAGTACGACATCGTTACTAACGGCACATTGAACTATGTTGCAGAGGACACCCTCTCTGTGACGCACGTTCTTGTAGATGTTATCAACTCCTTTGATTTCGGCGAAGATCTGATGTATGATGCAGAAAAGATGGTTGCTGATATCGAAAAATACGGCTTATACGCTTATGATGAGTGGGAAGCATATTGCGACATCTCTGTATTTGATCAGTACAATATTCCCGTTATGAAGGTTGGTATTTCCAAAGGACTTTATACTAAGGAATATATCATTGGGTTGATCAACACTTACGTTTTGGACGATAGTGTTCAAATTCTCGATTAAAAAAGAAAACCGCCTCTGGCTTCAGAGGCGGTTTTTGATATTTTCGGGGAAGAAAAAAAGTGAAGAGTGAATAGGTGACGCGCGGGAGATTTCGGGCGAATCGCACAGTCGCGCCTACGGGAGGGACGGCTCTGCGAAAGGCGAAAAGGCGAGATGCGGCAGTTTCGGGCGAATCGCACAGTCGCCCTTATGGGAGGGACGGCGCTGCGAAAGGCGAAAATGCGAGATGTGGCAGTTTCGGGCAATTCGTACAGTCGCCCCCTATGGGAGAGCCTTGGGTTGCATAGGGAGCGCGTGGCGATTTTTAGCGGATCATTCGGGGAAACCAGAAGAAAGAAAAAAAGAAACCTTGCTTTTGGCAAGGTTTCTTTTTGGTATTTTGGATATTATTTTACCTGCGTGTACTTTCTAAGGCCGATCTTGATGTACTTAACGCCATCCTCTTCGCCCTTGGAGAAAGCAAGTGCTACGCCGGCTTCATCCTCTTTTGCCTTATCGTCACCGCTCGTGTAGGTCAGAGTGATGAACTGATCGTCATCCTCCTCGGTGATCTCATAGGTGCCCTCTGCCGTGTAGGAAAATCCTCCAATCGAGGTCGTGCGGGTGAAGTTCTTGCCCTTGAACTCATAGGTGGTCAAGCCGGACTCATACTTGCCGGAAAGGCCGCCGCCGCAGGCAACGAGGGTGAGCATGCAGCCGCAAAGAAGCACAACTGCAAGAACGAGGCTCAAAATCTTCTTCATCTTTTTGTTCTCCTTAAACTGTTATTTTGAGTTTTATACTCTGTAAAATATTTTATCACAGCACAAAACAAATGTCAACCGTTTCGAAAATTCTTTTCAGAAAAACTTTTTTCAAAAAAATGGCTGATTACTTCTTTACCTCGGTGAGGGTGAGGTCAAAATAATCGTTGTCGTGGCCTGCGAGGGTGAGCGTTTTTGCGCCCTTAGCCTTTTCAAGAGAATAGACGTATTCGCAGTTGTTCATCATCAGGAGCAAGGCATTCGCGCCCGCTTCTACGGTAAACTTGATCAGCTCGTGGCCGTGATCCTCTTCCTTCTCGATGGTGTACGCGCCCTTGGCGGTGAGGGGAGCGGCCTCGCTTGCGATCAGAAGGCTATACTCGACGGTCTTATCCTTCTTGATGGTGATCGTGAGGATATCCTCGTCCTCGGTGAAGTAGCTGCCGCTGTAGGTGCCCTCGAGCTTCGGCGCGCCGCAGGATGCCAGCGTGAGCATACAGCCGAGGAGAAGGGCGAGAGACAGTGTGAGAGAAATGATCTTTTTCATTTTTTGGGTTCTCCTTTTTTTATTTATATTCATTTTTGCTTTTTAAGACACGGTAAATAGAGCGGTAGGACGAGAGGCGCGAGGGCGCAAGCTTCCCCTCTGCGGCGGCGCGTGCGATCGCGCATTCCGCAGGTCCCTCGCCGATATGCGCACAGTCCGAATAACGGCAGCCACCGATATAGGGCGCAAAATCACGGAAGGTGGAGAGAAGATCGTCAAGCCCGAAGAAGTCAAACCGCTCAAAGTCCAAGAGAGAAAAGCCGGGGGTATCCGCTAAATATCCTGCCTCGCTTCCCTCTCCGATCTCGAAGAGCTCGACGTGGCGCGTGGTGTGCCTGCCGCGCTCGATCTTCTCGGAGATCTCTGCCGTGGCGAGCTGCAGATGCGGAAAGATCCCGTTCACCAGCGTGGATTTTCCAACGCCCGAGGCGCCCGCGAAGGCGGCGATTCTGCCGTTTTTCAGCTCACGGAGAAGATAGTCCCGCACCGGCGCGATGCCCTCGGAAAGCAAGGAGGAGACGGTGAACACCGTGAAGCCCGCGCCGCGGTAGAGCGCGGCAAGACGCTCGGCATTCTCTCTGTCAACGTCGGTCTTCGTGAAGATCAGCACGGGCTCGATGCCGTGATGCTCCGCGATGGATAAAAGCTTATCCACGGTTTCAAGCACGGGCGCGGGCTTCGCGCTCGCGACCACCATACAAAGGATATCAAGGTTTGCCATCGGGGGGCGGATCAGAGCGTTCTTGCGCTCTCCGATCGCCGAGAGGACGATATCGTCGGGCGTGGCGGTGTCCATCGAGAGCACCACGTTATCGCCGACGAGGACCTTTGCATCCCCGCGGTGCAAAGCACCCTTGGCGCGGCAGGCGTAGCGGATGACGCTGCCGTCCTCCTCCACCACGCGGGTCTCAAAGAGGCCTCCGAGCCCCTTGACGACCTTGCCTTGCTTTTCAATTCTCATTCTTCTTACCTCCCGAGGCGCGGCGCAGCTGGCCGCAGGCGGCGTTCACGTCACTGCCGAGGCGGCGGCGCACGGTTGCCACCACGCCGAGAGAATTCAGGATCTCGGCAAAGCGGTTCGCACCCTCGACGCTTCCCTGCTTCATCCCCGTCTCCTCCACCGCATTCACGCGGATAAGGTTAACGTGCAGGGGCGCATCGGTGCCGCGAAAGGCGTTTTTCAGCAGGGCGGCAAGGGCGCGCGCGCCCTCCTCGGTATCGTTCTTCCCCGCGATCAGGGTATACTCGAACGAGATGCGGCGGCGCGTTTTCTTATAGTAGTCCACGCAGGCGGAAAGCAGCTCTGCGATCGGCCATTTGTTGTTGACGGGCATCAGGGCGCTGCGCGTTGCATCGTCCGATGCGTGAAGAGAGATCGAGAGCGTGATCGGCAGCTGCTCCTCGGCGAGGCGGCGGATGCCCGGCACGACGCCGCAGGTGGAGAGCGAGATGTGCCGATAGCCGATGCCAAGGCCATCCTTTTTATTCACAAGCGAAAGAAAGCGGATCACGTTGTCGTAGTTATCCAGCGGCTCGCCGATGCCCATCATCACGATATTCGAGATGCGCTCGCCGCTATCCCGCTCGGCGGCGATGACCTGCCCGAGCAGCTCCGACGGCAGAAGATCGCGCACCCTGCCCCCGATCGTGGAGGCGCAGAAGCGGCAGCCCATTCGGCAGCCGACTTGGCTCGAGATGCAAAGCGTATTGCCGTGCTTATAGCGCATAAATACGCTCTCTACGCACTCTCCGTCGTACAGCGAGAAAAGATACTTGACGGTGCCGTCAAGCTTCGAGACGAGCTTTTTTTCGACCTTAGGGAGCGTATCCGTGCAGGCGGCGGAGAGCTTTTCGCGCAAAGCCTTCGACAGGTTGGTCATCTCGGCGATCGGCGTACCGCTCGAAAGCCAGGAAAAGACCTGCCCTGCGCGAAAGCGCGGCTCTCCGAGCTCTGCCATCAGGGCGACGAGCTCCTCCTCGGTCATAGAATATAAATCGATCATAGTATGTCCTTTATTTTGCGGCACGGACGAGCTTTGCGATAAAGAAGCCGTCCATGTCGTGGATATGCGGATAGAGCGTCAGCATTCCGCTCTCTGCGGCAAGATCGCCGAAGGCAAAGGGCTCTGCACGAAAATCGGGGTGCGTTTGAAGAAAATCGCGCACGACCGTCTCGTTTTCCTCGGTTCTGAGAGTACAGGTGGAATACACGAGCGTGCCGCCCTCGGCAACGTAGCGCGCGCTCTCGGAAAGGATCCTTTTTTGCAGAGCGGGCAAGCCGTCTCTATCCTCCACCGCGCGGTAGCGAAGGTCGGGCTTCTTCCAGAGCACGCCGAGCCCCGAGCAGGGCGCGTCGCACATCACGTGCGTAAAGCATCCCTTCAGCTCCTCCTTTGCCGCCGTGGCATCCTGCGCCTCGACACTCACATCGATACCAAGCCGTGCGGCACTCTCCCGAATGAGAGGAAGCTTGGATTCGTGCAGATCAAAGGCACGGAGCGTGCCCTCGTTTTCCATCCCGATGCCGAGAAGCATCGTTTTGCCGCCCGGCGCGGCACAGACGTCGACCACGCGGTCTCCCGCCTTCGGTGCAAGGGTCAGCGCGCAAAGCTGGCTCGCCTCGTCCTGGACGAAGAAGAGCCCCTGTGCAAAGCCCGGAAGCTCCTTCACGGGCACGGATGCACGCAAACGCACGCCGTAGGGAGAATATAGCGTTTTTTCGGCCTCCAGCCCCGCCGCCTTCAGTCTTTCAAGAAAGGCGTCGCGCGAGATGCGCAGGGTGTTCACCGCGAGGGTGAGGGGCGGCTGCGTCAGAAAAGCGGAAAGCAGCGCCTCGGCACCGCTCTCACCGAGCAACATAAGCACGTATTTGGCAAGCGGCAGCGGCACGCTGTAGGCGACCGAGAGGTAGCGCGCAAGGTTCTTTTCGCGCGGCGGCAGGGGCAGATCCCCCTTCGCTCTCTCGGCGGCGCGGAGAACGCCGTTGACAAAGCCCCTCTCGCCCGCGCCCTTAGCAAGAGCGACGGTCTCGCTCACGGCGGCATAGGCGGGCACGCCCTCCATAAAGAGCAGCTGCGCAAGCCCGAGGCGAAGCAGGGAAAGCGCCTTCGGCGAGATATCCGCCACGGGGCGCTTCGCAAGCGCACAAATGATATAATCCAGGGTGATCCTGCGCTCCACGGCGGTATAAAGAAGCGCCGTAACGAACGAGCGATCCTCGGGCGAAAGCGCGGAAATCTGCGGATTATTCAAAGAAAGGTTTACATAAGTGTCATTTTCCTCGTAGGATCGAAGAAGCTTCAGTGCAATTTCTCTCGTATTCATAAGATCGTTTCCTCATCAGCTGAGGAGATCTCCCTTATTGATTTTACGGCCGCGGATATAGTCCGCCGCGCTCATTCTTCCCTTTCCCTCGGGAATGAGATGGGTGATAGAGAGCGCCCCCTCGCCGCAGGCGACCGTGATGCTTCCGTCACCCGCGTCCGAAAGACTCAGCACCTCGCCGGGCGTGCCCCTTCCCTCGGTGGGAACGGCGCGGACGAGCTTCAGCATTTTCTCGCCCTGCATACAGAACGCCATCGGTATCGGATTGACGCCGCGGATCAGGCAGTTGAGCTCCCTTGCACTCTTTTTAAAGTCAATGCGGCAATCCGCCTTCTCGATCTTCTGCGCATAAGTGGCGAGCGAACCGTCCTGCTTCAGGGGCATTACCCTGCCCTCCGCAAGCGCGGGAAGGAGCGCAAGAAGCATTTCGCCGCCGAGGCGCGCCGAGGTATCGTGCACGGTCTCGAAGGTATCCTCCTCCCCGATGGGGAAGGCTCTTTGCATCAGTATATCGCCCGTATCGAGCCCGACGTCCATCTGCATCAGCGTGACACCCGTCTCTTTTTCTCCGTTGATCACCGCGCGCTGCATCGGCGCGGCACCGCGATATTTCGGAAGAAGCGATACGTGCACGTTGATACAGCCGTATTTCGGATAGGAAAGCACCGATGCGGGCAGGATCTTTCCGTACGCGACGACGATGATGATCTCGGGCGCGAGCTCGGAAAGCAGGGTCATAAACGCCTCGTCCTTCAAGGTTCTCGGGGTATAAACGGTGATACCGTGCTCGGTGGCGTACGCCTTCACGGCGGTGGGGGTCATCACCATACGGCGGCCGCGCGGCTTGTCCTCTCCCGTGATGACGGCACAGATCTCATGCCCACCCCGAACGAGCGCGTCAAGGCAGGTCGCCGCGATCTCGGGCGTTCCCATAAAAGCAATCTTCATTTAGATCTCCGTTCTGTCGCCGAAGGCGACCAAGCAATAGAAAGCGCTGTGCGATCCAATGTTATTTCACGCATCTTCCTCATCATTCAACGGGCGGATCTGCACGTCGGTATACAGCTTTCCGTCCAGATGGTCACACTCGTGGCAGATGGCGCGCGCAAGAAGGTCTGTGCCCGAAAGCTCGATCTCCTCGCCCTTGCGGTTCAGCGCACGGACGGTGACGGCGGCGGGGCGGCGCGTGATGCCCGCCTTGCCGGGGATGGAAAGGCAGCCCTCTGCCTCCTCCTGCTGGCCCGCGTAGGCAATGATACGCGGATTGATCAGCTCGTGGATCTCGCCCGGCACGGTCTCGATCACGACGATGCGGCGAAGCACGCCGACCTGCACGGCGGCAAGGCCGCAGCCGTCGTGCTTATGCATCGTATCTATCATATCGTCGAGCAGGGTGAGGATACGGGGAGTGATCACTTCTACGGGGCGGCTTACCTTGCGAAGAAGCGGATCGCCGACCTCAACAATCTTTAATACTGCCATTTCATTCTCCTATATTCAAACAATTATTTACATTTATATGCTAAGCGGATTGAGATCGATCGAAAGCGAGACACCGCGCTTTTGCGAATACTCGGCAAGAAGATCTCTGAAAAAATTTCGCGTGCGCACGCTCAGCCTGCATTTGACCACCATACGGAGGCGGTAACGCTCATTGACCTTATATACCTGCGCCTCAAACGGGCCGAACACGGTCATCGGCAGGTCGCTGTAGCTGCCGCCGAGCATTTTTCCTATACTGTCGGTCAGCTCCTTTGCCGAGCGCAGAAGCAGCGGCTCGTCCTCTCCCATCAGCGTCAGCTGCACCATATCGCAGAAGGGGGGATAGGAAAGCGCGCGGCGCAGGGCGATCTCGCCCTCATAAAAGCGATCGTAGTCCTGGCGGCAGGCGAGGCGGATGATCTCGTGCTGCGGGCTATAGGTCTGTATCACGGCGATGCCCTCCTCGCCCGCTCTGCCCGCACGGCCGATGACCTGCGTAAGCAGCGAGAAGGTGCGCTCCGAGGCACGGAAGTCACTGACGTAGAGCGAGGTATCCGCCAGCACCACGCCGACGAGCGTGACGCGCGGAAAATCGTGCCCCTTCGTGACCATCTGCGTGCCGAGCAGAATATCCGCCTTACCGGCACGGAAGTCCTCAAGCATTCGGTCATAGGCCAGCTTCTGCCCCGTGGTGTCCGCATCCATACGCATCAGGGGCATATCGGGCAGAAACTTCGAGAGATCGCCCTCCACCCTCTGCGTGCCGTAGCCGAGGAAGGAAAGCTCCTCGCTGCCACAGGACGGGCAGGTGCGCGGCGCGGGCTCGGTATGACCGCAAAGGTGGCAAAGAAGCCGCGAGCCGCCGCGCTCCGTGTGATGCGTGAGCGAGACCGAGCAGCGCGGGCAGGTGATCACGTCCCCACATTTTTTACAGCTGATCTGACTGTGGTAGCCGCGGCGGTTCAGAAAGAGGATCGCCTGCTGCTCCCTGTCATACACGTTTTTCAGCGCCGTCAGAAGACGGTCGCTGATCGGAGAGGTGTTTCCGAGACGGAGCTCCTCGCGCATATCCACGATGACCGCCGTCGGCAGCTTGGCGCCGCCGTAGCGCTCGCGCAGGGGCACGAGGGTGTATTTGCCGTTTTTCGCTTTATAAAAGCTTTCGAGCGAGGGAGTCGCCGAGGCAAGAAGCATCAGCGCGCCGCTCTGCCCGCAGCGATACGCCGCCACGTCTCTTGCGTGGTACTTCGGATCGCTTTCGGATTTATAGGTATGCTCGTGCTCCTCGTCGATGACGATCATACCGAGATTCGACAGCGGCGCAAAGACCGCCGAGCGCGTGCCGATCACGAGATCCACCTTACCGTCACGGATACGGCGGAAGGCATCCAGCCTTTCCCCCTGCGAGAGCGAGGAATGGATCACCGCCACCCTGCCGCCGTAGCGCGTGCAGAAGATATGGACGGTCTGCGGCGTGAGCGCGATCTCGGGGACGAGCATAATAACGCTCTTGCCCTCTGCCATCGTGCGGTCGATCGCCTTCATAATGACCTGCGTTTTTCCGCTGCCCGTGATGCCGTACAAAAGCGCGGCCTTGGCCTCCGCGGAAAGCAGAAGCGCCTCGATCGCGTCATAGGCCTTTTGCTGCGCCTCGCTGAGGCAGATGGGCTTTCTTTCGCCCTTCGTGCCGAAATGCGCGTAAGGATTGCGGTAGTCCTCCTCCTCCTCGTAGGCGATGAGGCCCTTTTCAACGAGGGCGCCGATATGCGCGGCACTGACGCCCGGCTGCTCGCGCAGCAGCACGCTATCCGCCTCTCCGATATCGAGAAGATAACGAAGCGCGCATTTCTGCCCCTCGGAGCGCAGGCTCTTCCCGGAAAGCAAAGAGAGGATCTCCTCCCTCTCCCTCGCAAGGCGGAAGATCTTGCGCACACGGATATTCGGCACCTCGGAGAGCGCACCGGGCGGAAGCACCGTGCGCACCGCCTCGCCGAAGGTGCAAAGCGTATATTCCTTTAAAAACAGGCATAGCCCGAGCATTTCCTCCGATAGAGAAAAGCGGTCGTCAAGAACCGCATGCACGGGCTTTACCTTGATATTTTCGGTCGTCTCCACCAGAGCGGCACACGCGGCACGGCGCAGCTTATTCTGCGCGCCGAAGGGCACGGTGACGAGCGAGCCGCGACGGATCGCGCCCGACAGAGAGGCGGGGATCAGATAATCAAAGGGGCGATCGATGGCATACGGCGCATCCAGGATATATACCCTTGCAAACATCGCACACACTTCCCCCTTTCAAATGATCTCAGTCCTCCTCGCGCGCCATCTCAAAGCGCCCCTCTACCATCTTGCTGATCGCGATGCGAACGGCCTTCTGGTCTCTGTACTCGGGATCGATCTGAGAGAAGAGCGACTTATCGGTCTCTCTGTTATCGATTCTCTTCTGCGCCTTGTTGCGCATAGCAACGTATTCGTCCGTAACGATACGGGCGCACTTTGCAACGCCGACTACAAGCTCGTAGCGGTTGAACTTACCCTTGGTAAGCTCGTCAATCGTGGGGTACATCATAGCTTTCTATATCTCCATTTCAAATTATTCTTCGTCGGGATCTGCCGCCTCCGTCTCGTCGATGGACAGACGGTTGGTGATCGTTTCTGCCGCGATGGCAGAGAGGATCACGTGCTCGGAATCCGTAATAATGATCGCACGGGTGCGGCGCCCGCAGGATACGTCGATGATACGGTTATCGTCCTTGGCATCCGAGATCAGACGCTTGATCGGCGCCGAATCCGGGCTCGCGATCGCAACGATGCGCGCGGCGGATACCATATTTCCAAAGCCTACATTGATAAATTTCATAGCCTTCTCCGTTACTCTATGTTCTGGATCTGCTCGCGCATCTTCTCAAGCTCGCCCTTGATGCTGACGACGAGGCGGGCAATGGATGCGTTGTTTGCCTTCGAGCCGATCGTGTTGGTCTCACGGTTCATCTCCTGCATAAGGAAGTCAAGCTTCCTTCCCGAGGGCTCGGGCAGAGCCATCAGCTGCACGAATGCCTCAAAATGCGAGCGCAAACGCACAAGCTCCTCGTCGATCGCGATCTTATCCGCCCAGATGGCACACTCGGTCAGAAGGCGGTTCTCATCCACGGCGACCTCTGCCTCTCCGAGGATCTGACGGATGCGGCTCTCGAGCTTATCGCGATAGCCGACCGTATCCTGCTTCGAGATCTCTTCGATCTCGTTGACAAGCGTCTTGACGCCCTCGAGCTTTAGAAGCATATCGCTCGCAATGCGCTCACCCTCGCGGCTGCGCATCTCCACGTAGCCGACCAGCGCCTCGTCAAGAATCGGGCGGAGCCATTCCCACGCGCGATCGAGATCCTCCGCGGCGCGCTCGCGGCGGAAGATATCCGCCTGCCTTGCAACACCCATCACGGTGATATCGTCACGCAGCTTATATTCGTCCCTGAGCCTATAAAGGCAGGAAAGATACGAGGAAAGAAACGCCTCGTCCAGGGCGACGGCGCCGTCCTCACGGCGCTTCTCCTCCACGCTGATAAAGATATCCACCTTACCGCGGAGAATGCCGTTCTTCTGCACATATCCCTTGATCTTTTCTTCAAGGAAGAGATAGGCACGCGGAAGCTTCACGGTGGCGTCGAAGAAGCGCGAATTCACGCTCTTCAGCTCCACGGTCACGTTCCGCTCCTCCCCCTCGGCCACGGCACGGCCAAAGGCGGTCATACTCTTCATCATTACCGCTCTCTCACTTTCACTTCTTCGTTTTTTTGTTCAGACGGCGGATCTCCTCCATAAAGGAATCGATATCGCGGAACTCCCGATATACGGAGGCAAAGCGGATATAGGAAACGATATCGCGCTCACGCAGCTTCGAGAGCACCCTCTCTCCGATATCCTTCGAGGAGATCTCGGTGACGATCTCGTTCTGAAGATCCGACTCGATCTCGCTCGCGATCTCATCCGCATCCACGGGACGCTTCTGGCACGCACGCGCGATGCCGAGCTTCAGCTTATGCTTATCAAAAAATTCGCGGTTGCCGCTACGCTTCACAACGGCGATCGGCACGGTATCCACCACCTCGTAGGTAGTAAATCTTCTGCCGCAGAAGGCACATTCTCTTCTGCGCTTGATGCTGGACTCCTCTTCCACAGGACGCGAATCAAGGACGCGGGATTCACGCTGGCCGCACGACGGGCATTTCATAGTCTTGGTTTCCTCGGTAAGAAATCGAAAAATTCCCCTATTATGGAGTATATATATTTTAGCACAAAAAAATATAAAAGTAAAGGCTTTTAAAAATATTTTTATAATAAAAAGGACAGAAAACGCAAAAGCATTCTCTGCCCTTCGGGATGCGAGATCTTTCGCACGCCCTTTATTCCCCGATATCCTCCGTTTCGGCCTTTTTCGCAAAAAGCCTATCCAGAGCGGGAATACGGATCTTGTTCAGGTGCTGAAAGCTCAGCGGCCAGATCGCGCCCGCAAAGACCACCATCAGAAAATAGCGGATCACACGGCCGACGTACTCGTTGCCGAAGCAGATGAAGTTCAGAGGCGCGCGCAAAAGCTCCTTGATGAGAAGCACGATCGCAAAGCCGCCGACCATCTTGATCACCTGCACGTACCATTTGGCACGCGTATCGAAGGCGCCGAGCAGCTTTTCAAGGAAGAACACGGCAACAAGCCCCATCACCGCACCGTGCAGGGTGCAGGCGTTCTTTCTCGCGCTGGCAAGGTTCTCCGCATCCACACCCTCGGTATTCAGAAGAAATACGTAAAGAAGGAGCGCGACCGTCAACACGTAGCCGATCACCACGATATAAGGCATATAGCGCTTGAAATTCTCATCCGACGCAAAAACAGGACGAAGCAGCAAAATGAGACCGAGCGCAATGGCCAGCGAGGTCAGAACGTCCGCCGGGGTATGTACGCCGAGGTACATACGCGAGAAGGCGACCAACACGATGATCACGACGGAGGTGATCCAAACCCATCTGTGCTTGCGCTGACCGACGGCAAGGCTGCCGAAGGTGCCCGTGACGTTCTGCGTGTGCCCCGAGGGGAAGGAATACCCCGTCGCCGCCTCGCGCGCGCTCTCCACGATGGTGAACTCGGGATCGAGCACCCAGGGGCGCGGCACACGGCAGACGAGCTTCAGCCCCTGGTTTACCACCGTGCCGAAGAGGCCGCAAAGCAAGGTAAAATACCCCTGCTTTTTATCAATGCACCAGAAGAAGGCGAAGCCGAGAACCAAGAGCACCGTCTCGCCCCCGATCTCGGTGATGAGCGAGAAGAAGCCGTCCAAAAACGGCGTTCTGAGCGATTCAAGAAAACGCAAAAAATTCATTTTCGCTTCCTAACTTTCTGTTAAATTTTGAAAATATGTCATTATTTGACAACAATTATTTGCAAATAAAGGATTTAAAATGCCGAGCCACGGCAAGATGCTTGCATAGCTCGGCAGTCGAAAATTTTACGCAAGAAGCTTCTTAACGCACTCTGCGATCCTCTCGCACTTGCAGTTAGCAAAGAAGAGCTCCTTGAAGTTCTTCGTGCCCAGCGCGCCGAGAACGAGCTCGCGGTCAAGGTTCTCAAGAATGTAGCAGATGTCGGTGTGGGTCACCTTCTTCACCTCGTCGAGGATCTTCTTGTTTCTCTGCTCGGGAACGGCTCTCTCTCTGGGATAGCCAAGGCCCCACTCGGAAACGAAGAGCTTCTCAAACACGTACTGAAGGTTGAGCTCGCAGCCCCAGCCCCAGCCCTTGGCAAAGGGCATTGCGATGGCGTTACCGTTGTTTACCTGGGTGAACTGATATGCGTCGGTGGGATCCACCACGTGGCCGCAAAGAACGCCGGGGAAGGAGTTGCAGGCGAGCATAGCGCCCTCACCCGTGCCGCAGCCGGTGATAACCAGATCGCAGGCGCCGGAATTCAGAAGAACGGCGGAAAGAATACCGATCTGCACGTAGGTGAGCTGCTCCTTATCCTCTGCGGAGTACATACCGTAGTTGAATACCTCGTGACCGAGGGGCTCGACTACCTTCTTCAGGGTGTCACAGATCAGGGCGTTTTTCGCTGCCTGGCTGTTCTCGTTGATCAAAGCGATTTTCATTTTCAATATCTCCTTATTTTTTAATCATCAATTTTGGGTATACGGACAATTCGGGAATCGGAAAACACATCGGTTTCATCGGTGCTACGCGTGGAAAATTCGGATATGACAGCCCCCTCGCTACCCGCCGCAAACCAATGCAACGTTCCCGGCATAATGGTGAATTGCTCACCGGGGAGAAGAACCGTTTCATGAAATACCGTGAGCGTTGTATCGGGGAATACGGAAAGCGTGGCATCCTCTCTTTTAGACACGCCGCCATCATCGGTGTAGAGATACACCTTGCCATAGCGGCAACGGAAGGTTTCTTCCTTTCCTTTGGCATTCTTTGAAGGAACGTGCATATGCTCGGGGCAGGCCTGATGCGGCATTAACACCATTTCCTTGGCGCAAACTCTTTCTGTATTGATATAGGTGAGTATCTGAAGACCGATCTCCTCTACTCTGCCGAGTCCGAAATCGGCAACCTCGATTTTCGATGATTCCTCTTTTGAAAGAACGATGTGAGCGCGCTCGTAGTATGCAAGCGCCTCCTGTCGCATTTTCTCATAGTCACAACGCTTCACGATTGAATTCTCCCTTGGAAAAAAATTACGGAGTCAAGCGATTCGGGCCGCGGAAGAGGAACTGGACCTCCTTGATCGAAAGACCGAGGAAGAGCATCGTGAGTCTGTCAATACCGATGCCGAAGCCGCCGTGCGGGGGGCAGCCGTACTTGAAGAACTGCAGATAGAACTCTACGTCATTTGCAAGTCCCTTCTCCTCTGCCTGCTTCTTCAGCACGTCGTAGCGGTGCTCTCTCTGCGCACCCGTGGTGATCTCCACGCCGCGCCAGATCAGATCGTAGCCCTGGGGAACGCCCTGCGCGTCTCTCATATGATAGAAGGCTCTTTCCTTCGCATCGTAATCGGTGATAAAGAGGAACTCGTGACCGTACTTCTCCTCGCAGAGCTTCTTCGTCATACGCTCGGCGTCGGTGGTAAGGTCACCCTTCAGCTCGTCGGGCACGGTGTATCCGTAGCGCTCCTCGAGCTCCTTATATACGTCACGCAGCTTCATTCTGGGGAAAGGAAGCGTGGGAACGACGACGGGGGTGCCAAACATAGCCTCGATCTGCTCGCCGTGTGCCTCCTTGACCTTCGCAAGCGCGTAGGCAAGAAGCTCCTCCTCCATCTTCATCACGTCCTCAAAGCTATCGATATAGGAGAACTCCAGGTCAAAGCCGGTGAACTCGGTCGCGTGCTTATTGGTGTAGGACTTCTCCGCGCGGAATACGGGGCCGGTCTCAAAGATACGCTCAAGGCCCGACGCCATCGCCATCTGCTTATAGAACTGGGGCGACTGCGCAAGATACGCCTTGGTATCAAAATACTTCACCTCAAACACATCGGAGCCCGACTCGCTCGCCGCGCCGATCAGCTTCGGCGTATGGATCTCAACGAAATTGCGCTCCACCAAAAATTCGCGCATAGCGGCGGTCAGCGTGGTCTGCAGCTGCAGCATCAGATGGTTGACGTCGCGGCGAAGGTCGATCCAGCGGTAGTCCATCTTCACGTCGATCTCGGAATCGTCCTTGATCGGAATGGCCTCTGCCAGCGACTCGATCCTCATCACGGTGGGATACATCTCCTTACCGCCCATCTTCACATACTCGCTGAGCACGACCTCGCCCTCGAAGGTGACGACCGACTGCGGCGTGAGCTTATCGAGCAGCTCGATCATCTCGGGATGCTTCTCCTTCTCCACCGTTACCTGCAGCTTGCCGGTGATATCCTTAACGACGATGAACGCCATCGTCTTTTTATTGCGGAAATTCTCAACGAAGCCGCTGACACGGCACACGCCGGGGGCTACGTCCTTGATATAAGTTCTTTCCATTCTTTCGTCCTTTCTGCATACAGAATTGCCTTGGGCAAAATTTTATCTCTATTTATTATAAAATAATAGAACGAAAAAGTCAAGAGATATAAAAAAAGTTCTGAAAATGCAACGCCCCCTCTCCGCCTATACAGAACGGGGAGGGGGATATCCGTTACACCCTTTTACGGTCAGCAAAGACCGCCTTCAGGATCTTCGTAAGCTTCGGGGGCGTGCCGTAAAGAAGCACGCCGACACGGTAGATGCGCGCGGAGAGCACGCCGATGCCGACCACGGAGCCTGCCAGCAAAACGATCGAGATCGCGATCTCGTACCACGCCACGGTGCTCATCGCAATGCGCGTGAACATTGCCATCGGCGAGGTGAAGGGCACGTAGGAGCAGATCTTCATCGCGACGTTATCGATCGAGCCGCCCGCCATCGAGAACATTACCACCATAAAGCCGATGATAAAGAGGAAGGTGATCGGCATCACCGAGGTGTTGATATCCTCGAGCTTCGATGCCGTGGATCCGATGGCGCCGAAGAGGAAGGCGTAGATAAGGAAGCCGAGAATGAAGAACACGATCATATAGATAAACAGCTCGATCGGAATATCGAAGATCGAGGATATGATCGGATTGTCAAGATTTGCGCGGTTGATATTATAGAAAAGAATCGCCGAGCCGAAGATCAGCACGAGCTGCGTAAAGCCTGCGAGGCAGGAGGCAAGCACCTTGCCGAACATCATGCTCGTCGGCTTCGCGGTGGTGACGAGCACCTCCATCGCACGCGAGCTCTTCTCCGTTGCCACATTGGTGGCGACCATCTGCCCGTAAAGCAGGATGACCATATACAGGGCGAAGATCATTATGTAGGTATAGAAGAAGTTATCCATCTGATTTTTGCCAAGCGTCTCGGTGCGGCTCTCCACGGTGGCGGAAAGCACGGCGGCCGCCTGCTCGGGCGAAAGACCGAGCCGCTGCATAAGATCCATCTGCAACGCGGTTTTGAGCGCGGTGCTTGCGATCTCGGCATTCATATCGTACATCGAGAGGTTTTCCACGTAGTAGGTATAGGAGGAAAGAGAGTCAAAGACGAAGGCGCACTCGACCTCGCCGCTCTCGACCTTAGCCTTGACCGCATTGACGGTCTCCTCCGTTCCCTTCACCTCATAGTCTGCAAAGGCACTCGCAAAGAACGGAACGATCACGTCCGCAAGCCCCTCCTGCTCCGAGGCGATCAGCATCACCGGCAAAGGCTCGCCCGTGCCGCCCTCGTCGGGCGCATCCGAGGAGAACGCCGCGATGATATTGGGTATGAACATACAGACCGCGATGGCGATCACGAAGAATACCGTGATGCCGACGAACACCTTGTTTTTCAGATATCCGTTAAACTCAAATTTGAAGATCTTTCCGAACTGCTTCATTTTCCTGCCTCCTCACTTGCATACTCCACGAATATATCGTTAAGCGAGGGCTCAAAGACCTTCATCGCATCGATCTCGTATTTTTCTGCCAGGGCGCGCATCGTTTCCTGCTTTTGCTCCGCGCTCGCAAGGCGAAGAAGCACCGAGCCGTCCGCCATCGAGGATGCCGCCGCGCCGAAGTCCAGACGGATACGGTCCGCCTCGGGGCTCTGGACGGTGAGCTTATCGCGCGCATAGCTGTGCTTGATATCCTTCAGATCGCCGTGCAGCACCACCTTGCCTTGGTGAATGATGGCAATGCTGTCGCAGAACTCCTCGATATAGCTCATCTGATGGCTTGAGAAAAGGACGATCTTTCCCTTCCCGATCTGCTCGCGCACAACGTCCTTAAGAAGCATCGCGTTCACGGGGTCGAGACCCGAAAACGGCTCATCCAGAATGACGATCTCGGGATCGTGCGCCAGAGCGGTGACGAGCTGGATCTTCTGCTGGTTGCCCTTGGAGAGCGTATCCAGCCGCTTATTTCTGTACTCGGTCATACCGAGGCGGGCAAGCCAGGCATCGCACGCCGCGATCGCCGCCTTATGCTCCATCCCTTTCAGCTCGGCAAAATACACGAGCTGGTCAATGACCTTCTTTTTCGGATATAAGCCGCGCTCCTCAGGAAGATACCCGATGCCGACCCTTTCATAATCGATCGGTGCACCGTCCAGCAGCACATCGCCCCTATCCGCACCAAAAACGTCCATAAGGATGCGGATCGAGGTGGTCTTGCCCGCGCCGTTCCTTCCCAAAAGCCCAAAGGCCTTTCCGCCCTCGGCGGTGAAGGATACGCCGGTCAGAACGTGCTTTTCACCGAAGGATTTTTCAATGTTTCTCAGTTCAAGCTTCATACTGTTCCTTTCCTTTTCTTTTTCTTTCGGATCCAATTACCAATAATATAGATAGTATAATACGAAAAGAGAAATTTTGCAACACTTTTTCCACATTTCCCGTTCGCGCTTATCATTATAACCTATTTCAGGTTAAATGTCAATACCCTGAAACAGATTAAATTATAATAGAATAAGAAAATACCGAAAAGGAGACCGATATGAGATCCAGACTGCGCGACCTCAGACAGGATCACGATATGAATCAAACCCAGGTGGCGGCACATCTCGGCATGTCGCAAACCGGGTACTCCAAGTACGAAACGGGTGAAAACGATATTCCGACCGAGATCCTCATCAAGCTGGCAAGGCTTTATAATACCAGCATCGATTACCTCCTCGGAGAGACCGACGAGCCGAAAAGATACCCGTAATTTTGTTTTTTTACACTATAATAGAAAAGAAAAGGTAGAGGCACATTAAAATGTCTCTACCCTATATTTATTTCGTTTTCGGTTCTACCGGGAGGCGCGATGCAAGGCATCGCGAATGAAATCCGCGAAAGCGGATGAAATAGGCAGCCCTTCGGGGCAAACAGATCCCGAGGAGAAATCGTCGGCTGACGACCGAGAGGTGTACAAGTGTACACCGAGGGAGGAAACGGCGATAGAAAACGAAAATCTAATGGGTTGGAAGAAAACCGTAGGTTTTCAACCTCAATACCTTATCAACTACGCAAAAAGAAAAGGTAGAGGCACATTGTA
>JAGBBQ010000069.1 GCA_017938425.1 Clostridia bacterium
CGGAAGCGATGTATACCATAATATCCTCGGGGGTCGCCATCAGCTTCGGCTCGCACATACGCGTGAGCGCGATCTCGGCTACGCTGCGCTTGGATTCTCCCGCCCTTTGCATATCGGCAAGCGCGGCGGAAAGAAGGCTCGTATGGTAATAGATCTTCTGCATCGAGAATTTCTCACCGAGCGCGCGGAGCGCGGCATACTCATCCTCGGTCAGATCGAGATACGCCTTCGCGTCACGATAGTTCTTCACGACCATCATATCGCGGTAGGCATCCAGAAGATCCTGAAAGAATACCGAAAGATCCGCACCCGAAAGCACGATCTCGGCGATCACGTCATAGGTAGCGGCAAAATCGCCGACAGAAAGCTTTTCAAGAATGCGGTACGCGCCGTCGCGGTTGCCCGAGCCGACGGTGGCACGCACGAGGGCGGCATCGACCGCTTTATGCGAGCCCGCACACAATTCAAGCAGGCTCACGGCGTCTCTCATACCGCCAAGAGATGCGCGCGCGATCACACGCGCGCCGTCCTCCTTCAGATCGATCCCCTCCGCCTCGGCAATGTGAAAGAGGCGCTTCATTATCACATCCGTCGGGATCCTTCGGAAGTCGAAGCGTTGGCAACGGGATACGATCGTGGTCGGCAGCTTATGAAACTCGGTGGTCGCAAGAATGAATACGACGTACTGCGGCGGCTCCTCCAGCGTTTTAAGAAGCGCGTTGAAGGCGGAGCCCGACATCATATGCACCTCGTCGATGATATACACGCGGTAGCGCAGCTCGGCAGGCAGAAAGGCGATCTCTTCCTTCAGATCGCGCACGTTATCCACGCCGTTGTTGCTCGCCGCGTCCATCTCGATAACGTCCGTCGCTCTGCCGCTCTCGATGCTCCTGCAGGCGTCGCACATATTGCAGGGATTGCCGTTTCTCGGATTCTCGCAATTGACCGCCTTGGCAAGGATCTTGGCACAGCTCGTCTTACCCGTTCCGCGAGAGCCGCAGAAGAGATAAGCGTGCGATATTTTATTGTTTGCAACCTCGTATTTCAATATATCCGTGGTCGCATTCTGACCCGAGACGTCATCAAAATCCACCGGCCGCCATTTCCTGTATAGCGCGCGATACTCCGACATAGGAACCTCCTCTGCTTTCACCAAAAAAGAAAAGCGCAGACGGGGTGAGCGAGGAACGCCCGCCATTGCCGTATACGCAATTCTCTTGTTTGCTCTATGCGTCAGAAAGAGCCATACACCCCCTTGTCGAATATACCCTTACGCACGGTAACCGCCCCTTCTGCTCCGGACAGGCACCCCTGCGGCACACACGGTAAACCGCTTAATGCTGCTTGGTTCCCCACCTGACATGGTTCACGGCCTCGCATTGCGCAAGACCCATCCTTCATCACAGAAAAAGACGGTGCAGACTACACAAGAGCAACCCTCGAAGGAGGAATGAATCCCTGCTATAGCGGATTTCAGGTACAAGGCACCGCTACCGCCCCGACTGGTATGACTCCATCTGACACACAGAACGCTGCATTTTACAGCTTTTATATTATATCATATAATTTTGTAAAATACAAGTACAAATTGAAGTTTTTAAAAAATATTTAAATTTTACGGCGTGACGAAGCCGCCGCTGATATTCATGACCTCGCCCGTGATAAAGCCCGCCCCCTCCGAGCAAAGAAAAAGCGCGGCGCGCGCGACCTCGCCCGGCTCGCCGAGCCTTGAGAGCGGCGTCTCATCCTTCAAGGCGGCAAGGTCCTCTGCAGAGAGCGTGCGGTTCATTTCGGTGGCGATCACGCCGGGCGCAATGGCGTTGACCGTGATGCCCGATGGGCCGACCTCCTTGGCAAGCGCCTTTGTAAAGCCGATCAGACCCGCCTTTGTGGCGGAATAATGCACCTCGCAGGAGGCGCCGACCAGCCCCCACATCGAGGAGATATTGACGATCCTGCCTCTTTGCCTGCGGATCATATCCGGCAAAACGGCGCGGCTGTATAAAAAGGGCGCGGTGAGGTTGACGCGAAGAAAGCGCTCCCACTCCGCCGTGGTGATATCCGTCAGAAGCGAAAAGCCCGCGATCGCGGCATTATTGATAAGGCAGTCGATACCGCCGAGCGCCTCCCTTGCCCTTGCGACAGAGGAAAGAATCTCGCTCTCGCTTTCCGCATCTGCGCGGATGGCGAGCGCGCCCGTTTTTTCGGCAAGAGACTTCGCCTCGCTCTCGGACGAGCGATAGGTAAACGCCACGCGGTAGCCCTCGCTTGCAAACAGCTCCACCATCGCGCGGCCGATGCCGCGGGAGCCGCCCGTGATCAATACACTCTGCATATATTACCCCCAAGATTCTATCTTTACTTATTTTATACCATTTCGGAGAAAATGTCAACCGAAGAATTCACGGTTGCATATTTTCTCTGCCTGTGCTATAATCATTATAATTTACATCGAAAGAGTGCCCTGCACCCCTCTCTGTTTCGACATCCGACAGTTATTACAGGAAGAAAGCTTAAAGGAGCCGATATGATACTGATCGTTCATCCCACGCAAAAGGAAGCCAGACAGACCGCCGAGGTCTTTTATTATATGGGTATCCCCGCATCCGCAAGAAGGCCGAAGGAGGCGCTCTCGGCACTTTCCCTCTGCTTTCGCGCCGTGCTCGTCTGCAAGCCCTCCGCGCTGCCCTGCCCCGAGGAATACGTCGATAGGCTACGTGCCATTGGCGGCGGCGTTCCGATCTTTGCGCTGAACGAGGCACAGGAGGACCTCGTGCTCTCGCCGCTTTTCGACGGAGCCTTTGACAGCAGCCTCTCCTCCGCATCGATCCTCCTCGGCATCCGACAGCTGCAGAGGCGCCGCGGCCTTCCTCTGCTCGGCGCCTATTCGCTTGCGGGACTTGTGCTTGACTGCGAGCTTGTGCGGCCGTGCTACTGCGACCGTCCGATGGATCTCACAAGGACCGAGGCGATGATCCTGCGCTATCTCGTGCGCTGCTATCCCGAATATGCGGACGTGCATCACATTCTGCGCTTTGCGATGCGGCCGACCTGCCTTTCCGAGCCTGCGGGCATCCGCACGCATATCTGCAGCATCAACCGAAAATTTATGCAGATCGCAGGCAGGCGGCTGATCGCCTCCCTTCCCGGCGAGGGCTACCGTATTCTGACACCCGAGTGCGAGGCGGCACTGCTTTGATCTTTTCATTACATATAGCCAAGCCTCCGGCTCATACACTTGTGTGAGTCGGGGCTTTTTTTATTTTAAGGAGGTTATTGTATGCTACGGTTTTCGCACATTTTATTTCGTTTTCTTTCCCTGGTGCTCGGGCTCGGGGATACGGGAAGCTTCCCTCCGCCGCTTTCGGCGGCGGAGGAGCGCGCGCTTTTTGAAAAAATGCGCAGCGGCTCGCAGGCGGCAAGAGACCGCATCATCGAGCATAATCTGCGGCTCGTTTCGCACATTATAAGAAAGTATTATTCCTCCTATCCGTCTCCCGACGATCTTTTATCGATCGGGAGCCTCGGGCTGATCAAGGCGGTGGACACCTTCCGCTACGAGGTGGGGGCGCGCTTTGCCACGTACGGGGCAAAATGCGTGCAAAACGAGATCCTTATGTTTTTCCGCAGTCAGAAAAAGATGGGACTTGAGGTCTCCATTCACGAGACGATCGACACCGACCGCGATGGCAATCCTCTGACCTATCTCGACATCATCAGCGTGCCGGATACCATCACGGAGACCGTGGATCTTTCGGTGCATCTCGAAAAAATACGCACGCTGATGAACACGGCGCTCGACGAAAGAGAGCGAGAGATCATCGTGCTCCGCTACGGTCTTGAGGGCTATGCGCCGCGCACGCAAAGAGAGGTCGCCGCGTATTTGAAAATTTCAAGATCTTACGTTTCGAGAATCGAAAAAAAGGCGCTCGAAAAACTGCGCGAGGGCTTTGGCGCCCGCCCGGATTTCGACAATTGATTTTTTTGCGTATAGAAAACGGTTTTGCGGAAAAAACTAAGCACGGGCACTTAGAAGCAGAAGATAAGAAACAGTAAGCCAAAAAGAAAAGGCAAGGTAAAGAATATGTCCGTACTGAACAAAATTGCGCTGGCGATCGCGATCGTCGGCGCGCTCAACTGGGGCCTCGTGGGACTTTTTTCCTTCGACGCGGTTGCCTGGCTTGCGGGAGGAGCAACCACTCTTCTTGCAAGGATCATTTACGTTACCGTGGCGCTGGCAGGTCTTTGGTGCATCACGCTCCTCTTCCGCGACGAAGAGGATATGCGCATCGACTCCCACGCGTAAATCTGCCCCATTTATCCCAAGGCGAGGGTGCCGTGATCTTCACGGCATCCTTTTTTTATTTCCCTTCTTCGACAAAAACGCACGTTGCGCGCGCACGTATCATATAGTGATAATGTATAAAAGGAAGGATGGCAACGAAAGAAAATTTTTCCTTTCCTTCTTTTGTTTAAAATGCTTATATCGGGAAAAAATAGAAACGTAAAGTAACGGATGGGAGAAGAAAATGAACATAAAACGCGGAGATATTTATTATGCAGATCTCAGCCCCGTCGTGGGAAGTGAGCAGGGCGGGCTTCGCCCCGTTCTGATCGTGCAAAACGACGTGGGAAACCAATACAGCCCGACCGTGATCGCTGCCGCGATCACCTCGCGCCTCAGCAAGGCAAAGCTGCCGACGCACATCGACGTGATGGGAAGCCACGTGGGGCTCTCCAAGGACAGTGTGATCCTTTTAGAGCAGATCCGCACGCTGGATAAGAGACGCCTGCGTGAAAAAATGGGACACCTCGACGATGAGACGATGTCCTCGGTGAACAACGCGATCGAGGTCAGCTTCGGACTTTCGGAGGATGAGCGGAGCACGCGATAAAAAACACGGTCTTGCGCTTCCTTTTTTCGGAGGCGCAAGCGCATTTTTTGTACGGCATAAGGCGCACCGCTCGCGCATACAATGAAGCAACGGTAAAAAAAGAATAAAAAAGACCGATGAGAGGATGGAAAAATGAACCGCTATTTACCAGAGGGATGCTACATAACGACACCCGAAAACCGCGAGCTGACCGCAAGCTATGAGGGGCTTGAGCGCGCATTGAGAGGGGGACTGATCGCGGAGGCGCCTTGCGTGCTTTGCGACCACGCCTTCTCCCTGCACGTGGCGCTGGGCGGCGGCATTCGCGGCGTGATCCCGCGCGAGGAGACGGCGCTGCCGACCGAGGGCGAGGGCGTGAAGGATATTGCCATTCTGACCCGCGTGGGAAAGCCCGTTTGCTTCAAGGTGATCGGCTTTCGCGAGGGGGAGGGCGGCCGCATCGCTATACTCTCCCGCCGCGCGGCACAGAAGGAATGCCTCGAGACCTATACCGACACGCTCTGCCCCGGCGATATTCTGCGCGCCAGAGTGACGCACCTTGAAAACTTCGGCGCCTTCGTGGATATCGGCTGCGGCATTATTTCTCTGCTCTCGATCGACTGCATCTCGGTCTCCCGCATCTCACACCCCGCCGAGCGCTTCACGCCAGGGGACGACATCTTCTGCGTGATGAAATGCCGCGACTGCCGGGGGCGGATGTACGTTTCGCAGAAGGAGCTTTTCGGCAGCTGGGAGGAGAACGCAAGGGATTTCTCGCAGGGGCAGACCGCACTCGGCATCGTGAGAAGCGTGGAGCCCTACGGCATCTTCGTGGAGCTGTCTCCGAACCTTGCGGGGCTGGCGGAATACCGTGCCGACGTCCGCGAGGGGCAGAGCGCCGCCGTTTACATCAAGAGCATACTGCCCGACAAGATGAAGATCAAGCTGATCATCATCGATGCCGCCAGCGTGCCCCCCTATCGCGCGCCGGCTCGCTATTTCGTGGACCCTGAAAAAACGGCGCATATGGACAGCTGGCTCTATTCTCCGCCCGGGGCAAGGCGGCGTATCGAGACCGTTTTTTCCGCATAAGCGCATTTTCTCCTTGCTTTTTTTCTCGCTTTATGCTACACTATGCTTATAACAAGCTATGGGAGAATACGAGCATGGTGCATATCGGAAACGACTGGGATACCCTTCTTGCGGATGAATTTTCATCCGACTATTATCTCTCGCTCAGAGAATTTCTGAAAAAGGAATACTACTCCACCCCCGTTTATCCGCCGATGGAGGATATCTTCAACGCGCTGCGCTACACCTCGTTTGCCGACACACGCGCCGTGATCCTCGGGCAGGATCCCTATCACGGCCCCGGGCAGGCACACGGGCTATGCTTCTCCGTTAAGGCGGGTGTCCGCTTCCCTCCCTCGCTGCAAAATATTTTTAAGGAGCTGGAGGACGAATACGGCTATAAGCCGCCGATGAGCGGCGAGCTGACCGCCTGGGCAAGGCGCGGCGTATTGCTTCTTAACACGACGCTGACCGTGCGCCAGGGCTGCCCGCAAAGCCACAAGGGGCAGGGCTGGGAGAGGCTGACCGACGCGATCATTTCAAAGCTCAACGAAAAAAAAGAGCCCGTCGTATATCTTTTATGGGGTGCGAACGCCTGGTCAAAAAAGGCGCTGATCAAAAATCCTTTGCATCTGGTGCTGGAATGCGCGCACCCGAGCCCGCTTTCGGCTTACCGCGGCTTCTTCGGCTGCGGCCATTTCAAAAAGGCAAACGAATATCTTTCACGGCACGGCATTGCCCCCATCGACTGGGAGCTGAAATAAATAAAAAAAGCGCTTTTTGCATTTCCCATCGGTTGCAAAAAGCACTTTTTATTTATACAAAAGACTTGATCAAAAAGTAGACAAGCACAAGCGCGCCGAGCGCGATACGGTAAATACCGAAGGGCCTAAAGTCGTGGCGCTTGACGAAATCCATAAGGAAGCGGATCGTGAGAAGCGAGACGATAAAGGAAACGGCAATGCCGACCAAAAGAAGCCCGATCTCCAGCCCCGATGCCGTAAAGCCCGCGAGGATGAATTTTAACACCTTCAGCCCGGACGCACCGAGCATAATGGGGATCGCCATAAAGAAGGAGAACTCCGCTGCCGCGGTGCGGGAAACGCCGTGCAGCATACCTCCGAGGATCGTCGAGCCCGAGCGAGAGGTGCCGGGGACGAGCGAAAGCACCTGATAGGCGCCGATGATCAGCGCATCCTTATAGGATAAATCATCCACACTCTCTACGCGGAAGTCTCTTCCCTTTCTTTTTTTCTCGATCACGATGAAGAGAACGCCGTATACGATCAGAGCGGCGGCCACAACGATATAATTCATCAGATGCGCATCCAGAAAATCATCGAGCAGGAGGCCGAGCACCGCCGCAGGCAGCACGCCGACGATCACCTTCCCGAAGAGCGACCAGGTAGCCCTTTTCTCACTCTCGCTCTTTTTCTTCGACCAAGGGTTCAGCTTATCAAAGAAAAAGACGGGCACGGCGAGGATCGCGCCGAGCTGGATGACGACCAAAAACAGAGACAAAAATTCCTCCGATACCTTGAGCTTCACGAACTCATCCACAAGGATCATATGTCCCGTAGAGCTGATAGGAAGCCATTCGGTGATGCCCTCAACGATACCGATAAGGATCGCCTTTAAAAACTCTAAAAGCTTCATTTTCTCCTCCAAATCAATGTTTTTGAGAACAATTATTTACAATCCACGCACAATATCGCCTTTTTTCACCGCAAAAGGCATCTTGGCAGAGAAGGTCATATAAGGGTGCGGCGCGGAAGGAATATCCTCTCCCGCCTCATTCTTCAGCCCCGCGACCGTGAAGGGGCGCGCGACGGAGCCCGGCGTCAGAAGCGCTGCATGTTGCCCCTCGACGAGCTTGTTTCTCTGCGTGAGAATGGCACGGCCGCTCACGGCATCGTAGTTCTCCACGACGGCAAGATACGCCTTTTCCTTCAGGTATCCGTTATCGGCGGCGGTATTGGCATCGGTGAAGCTATTGGAGAAATAATAACCCGTGGCATACGCGCGGTGGGAGACGGAGGAGAGCTCCTCCATCCAGGCGGGATCGTATTGATAATTCCCCGAGCGGTAGGAATCCATCGCCATTTTATAGGTATTCGTAACGACGGCGGTATAGTACGCCGATTTCATTCTGCCCTCGATCTTGAAGGAATCGATCCCCGCCTCCATCAGCGCGGGAATATGCTCGATCATACAGGTATCGCGGCTCGCCATCACGAAGGTCTCGCCGCCGTGCTCCTCGAGCGGGATCACGAGGTCGGGGCGCTTCTCTTCCCTTATCTCGCCGTAAAGCGAATAATTCCAGCGGCAGGGCTGGGCGCACATACCGCGGTTTGCATCTCTGCCGATGATGTGATTGGAAAGCAGGCAGCGGCCGCTGTAGGACACGCACATCGAGCCGTGGATAAAGGCTTCGAGCTCCAGATCCTCCGGGATCGCGGCGCGGATGGCACGGATCTCGTCAAGAGACAGCTCTCTCGAGAGCACCACGCGCTTGGCGCCGAGAGCCTGCCAAGCAAGACAGTCATAAGAGCTGACGGCGCTTGCCTGCGTGGAGATATGCAGCTCGGTATCGGGCAGCATTTTTCTTGCCAGCGAGAGCACCCCGATATCGCCGATGATCAGCGCGTCGGGGCCTATATCCTTCAAGGCACGAAAATATTCCTTCAGCCCCTCGTATTCGTATTCTCTCGGCATCGTGTTGACCGTGAGATAAACACGGACACCCTGCCCGTGTGCGTACGCGACCGCCTCGGCAAGCTCCTCCAAGGAAAAATTATCCGCCGCGGCACGCATACCGAAGGAGCGACCCGCGAGATATACCGCATCCGCTCCGTAGAGAATGGCGGCCTTCATTTTTTCAAAATTGCCGGCAGGAGACAAAAGCTCTGCTTTTCTGTTCATAGCGACACGCTCCTTTCATTTCTTATATAGTAACATATTTTCGGGAGGATTGCAAGAGAAAATTACCGATCGCACGGCGGCAGAGCCAAAAGATCCAGATCCCACGCGGGCACGACGCCGAGACGGCGAAGGACAAGGCGATAACCGTCGGGCAGCTGCTCCCGAAGCAGAAGAGGCAGAAGGAAAATATCCTCCGAGCGGTGATAGAGAGATACGAGCAGGGCGGGGGTGTCTCTTTTCACGGTCGCGAGCGAGCCCTCAAGCGCTTCCCTCTCGCTTCCCTCCACGTCATACTTGATATAATCCACTCGCTCGGATGCGCAGATGGCATCTACCGTCAGAAGCGGCACGCTATCCTCTCGGTGCTCGAAGGATGCGCCGACCAGAGAGGAATTGCGATTCGAGCTTCCGAAGAAGGTCGCCTCGCCCTCGCGGTTATAAAGCGCGCCGAAGACGGGGACCACACGCGCCTCCTCCTCGGCGTAGCGGCAGAGCTTTTTATAGATCCTTTTATCCGGCTCTACGGCGATCACGCGAGAAAGCGCGGGAAAGCGCGAAAGCGCCTGCCTTGCCGTATCTCCGTGATAGGCACCGCCGTCCAGCATCGTGCGCATATCGGCAGGCAGGAGTGATAAGATCGCATCGGCGGTATCGGTATACGCCATCAGCGGCGCGAACCTGCCCGAAAGCTTATAATGCAAAACCGATGCAAAAACGGCGCGAGAGCGCTCGTCGGAAAGCGAAAGGTAGGCTTCCTTTATTTTTTCGTAGTTTTCGTTATAGAATGCACGGTCAAAATACTGCGTGCCCGAAACCGGCATATCGGGAATATAGAGCGTATAAGAGGCATCCAGCGAGGAAAAAAGCGCAAGCACCTCCTCTCTGCCCGAGGCAAAGGAAAGTGCGATCGCAAAATCCGCGTATTCCGCCTTTATCTCAGCGAAGGATTTCACACGCTTGCCGTGAAAGCTATGGCCGCGCACAAATCCGTCCGACGCGAAGAAATCCGCGACGGCGATACCGTATTTTTCAAACCGGACAAGAAGCTTATCTGCGCCGTTTCCCATTCCGTAAACAACGATGGGGCGCGTTTCGCTTTTCATCGTATCCCATACGTCTCTTTCGCAGGGATACGGAGGCAAAAGACTGTAATTTTCTTTCATAAAAAGCTCCGAAAAATGCACGCACAACTTGAAAATTTCAAAAAACTGTGGTACAATGAAAATATCAATAATAAAGGAAGGTTTTCTGAAATGGATTGCTTATTCTGTGCTATCATCAAGGGAGAGATTCCCTCGAACAAGGTATACGAGGATGCGCTTTGCTACGCGTTTCTCGACATTGCACCCCAAGCGCCCGTGCATTGCCTGGTCGTTCCCAAGACGCATATCGCTTCCGCCGATGCGATCACGGCGGAGAATGCAGACGTCATCGCTCACATCTTCTCCGTGATCCCCAAGATCGCTGCCCAGCTCTCGCTCGGTGACGGCTATCGCGTGATCACCAACGTCGGCGAGAACGGCTGCCAATCCGTCAAGCACCTGCATTTCCATATCCTCGGCGGCAAGAAGCTCTCCGAGCAGATGGCGTAAGGGCGCGAAGCCCGACGGCATAGTTCCCTATGTCGAGGGCGACAAGTCGATGCTTTAACGCAGTATTGTATTGCACGATTTATGCAAGCAAGGACCTTGCGCGGAAGAAATTGCGCAAGACAAGGCGTAAGGGCGCGAGCGACGTGACGCCGTATGTGCATACGGCGAGCCGAGCAAGTCGACCGACAACGCAGTATTGCACAATTTATTCAAGCAAGACCTTGCGCGGAAGAAATTGCGCAAAACAAGGCGTAAGGGCGCGAGCGACGTGACGCCGTATGTGCATACGGCGAGCCGAGCAAGTCGACCGACAACGCAGTATTGCACAGTTTTTGCAAGCAAGACCTTGCGCGGAAGAAATTGCGCAAGACAAGGCAAA
>JAGBBQ010000002.1 GCA_017938425.1 Clostridia bacterium
GTTCTTTCTCTTTCAGGAGATGAAATTACTTCACTTCTACTTCTGCGCCTGCAGCCTTGAGCTGCTCTGCGATCTTCTCGGCCTCTTCCTTGGAAACGCCTTCCTTGATTGCCTTAGGAGCAGCCTCTACGAGGTCCTTCGCATCCTTCAGACCAAGGCCGGTGATCTCACGAGCAACCTTGATTACGTTCAGCTTGCTTGCGCCGGCAGCCTTAAGGATTACGTCGAACTCGGTCTTCTCCTCAGCGGGAGCAGCGGCAGCAGCACCTGCTACGGGAGCAGCGGCTACGGGAGCGGCAGATACGCCGAACTCTTCCTCAAGTGCCTTTACGAGATCTGCAAGTTCAAGAATGGTAAGACCCTTTACAAGGTCAAGAATCTGAGTGGTCTTTTCGTTCATTTTATTATCCTCCAAATATTTTTTAATTTGTTAGTTGCAGAAGAAATTTACGCTTCTGCGGGAGCAGCAGCCTCTTCGCCGCCGTTCTCTTTGTCGATCTTCGCCTGAAGTACGTATGCAAGGCCGTAAAGCGGGGACATAAGGCTGCCCATCATCTTCGCAACCAGCACTTCCTTCGAGGGAATCTCAGCCAGCGCCTCTACGCCTGCCTTATCAAGGAGACCACCGTCTACAAAGCCTGCCTTGATCTCAAAACGATCAAGCTTGTCTGCAAAGGTCTTCATGATCTTAGCGGGTGCGATAGGATCGTCAGTGCCGATGGCAATGGCGGTCATACCCGAGAGGTACTGCTTCATATCACCGTAGCCTGCGATCTCGCATGCCTTACCGGTCAGAGTGTTCTTCATAACGGTATACTCTACACCGGCCTTACGGAGCGCTGCACGAAGTGCAGTATCATCCGCTACGGTAATGCCCTCGTATTTCACAAGCACGCCCGACTTCGCATCGCGAATCTTAGCGGCAAGTGTTTCTACGATCTGCTGTTTCTGTTCCAGAATGTTCTTGCTTGGCATTTTTCCACCTCCATAAAAATTTCAATAAAAAAATCCTTTCCGGCGACAGGCATAGCATACCCGAGGAAAGGACAAACAGAAATATTCATTTCGATCGTCTCACCTCGGCAGGAAAGCTTGCGCTTTTACCGGAACCTGCTGTCTTAGGATAACAACGGTATTATACACGATATTTTGCCGTTTGTCAACCCCTTTTTTGAAAAAAATCCAATTTTTTTGTTTTTGCCCCTATGCTTGACTTTTATCTTCCCTTGTTATATAATGATTATGAATGAAGTATCAAGAAAGGAATTTTCTTTATGAGCACTTTTCACCTTGTGGATCACCCCCTTATCCAGCATAAGCTGACCATTATGAGAGACAAGCATACCTCGACCAAGGCATTCCGCGAGCTGCTTGCCGAGATCTCTATGCTGATGGGCTATGAGATCACACGCTCCCTTCCCCTTGAGGACGTGGAGATCGAGACCCCCATTCAGAAGGCCACCTTCAAAAGGCTCGCGGGCAAGAAGCTCGCGATCGTGCCCATCCTGCGCGCCGGCCTCGGTATGGTGGACGGTCTCACCCAGCTGATCCCCTCCGCAAGAATCGGTCACATCGGCCTTTACCGCGATCCCGACACGCATCTGCCCGTGGAATACTACTGCAAGATGCCTCCCGATATTGACGAGCGCCTCGTGATCATCGTTGACCCGATGCTTGCGACCGGCGGCTCCGCCTCCGACGCGATCACGATGGTGAAGAAGAGGGGCGCGAAGAATATCGTGCTGATGTGCCTCGTTTCCGCGCCCGAGGGTGTGGCCAAGGTGCAGGGCGAGCATCCCGACGTGGATATTTATTCCGCGGCGCTGGATGAGAGGCTCAATGAGCATGCTTATATTGTGCCCGGTCTCGGAGATGCCGGTGACCGTATATTCGGTACCAAGTGAGTTCGAAAAGGACCTTTTGGTGAGAACGAAAAGGATGTTTTATATTATTGGAATTGTGCCTCGTTTTAAGCGAAGTGCGTATTTGATAAAGCACTATGGTTGAAAAACTTCGTTTTTCTTCCGTTTCTATCGTAAATCCTTTTCTATTTCCGTTTTCGGGACTCGGTGTACCTATGTACACCTCTCGCCCCGAAGAACGAAAATTCTCCCGCAAAATCCCCCTTTTCGGACGCTCTCTGCGCTGACGGTACTTGGGTGCGAAGCCAAGACCTTTTGGTGAGAACGAAAAGGATGTTTTGTATTATTAAATAGCGCCTCTTTTTATACGTGGTGCGTATTTGATAAAGCACTAAGGTTGAAAAACTTCGTTTTTCTTCCAACTGATTAGAATCCTTTTCGGTCTCACCGAAATACACCTTTTCGGACGCTCTCTGCGCTGACGGTACTGCAGTGCGAATCCGAGACCTTTTGGTGAGTCTGAAAGTAAGCTATAGACGATATGTAAATGAAAGGATGTGAAGCCGTTGCACGAGCTGAAAATTGGAAAAAACGATGCCGGGCAGCGGCTTGACAAGTTTATTACGAAGACCTTGCATTTGCCCGCTTCCCTGCTCCACAAGTCCATCCGACTCAAAAAGATCAAGGTGAACCGCAAGCGCGCGGAGGCATCGCAGATGCTCTCCGAGGGGGACAGCGTGCAATGCTTTCTGCCCGAGGAGTTCTTCGGCGCGCCGAGGACCGAGCATAGCCTCGCCGCGATCCATCCGAGCCTCACGGTGCTTTATGAGGATGAAAATATTCTGCTCGCGGACAAGCGCCCCGGCGTTTCGGTGCACGAGGATGAGCATGAAAGCACCAATACGCTGATCACGCAGATCCAAGCCTACCTCTATCAGAGGGGCGAATACGATCCCGATGCCGAGCAGAGCTTCGCCCCTGCGCTTTGTAACCGCATCGACCGCAATACGGGCGGCATCGTGATCGCCGCGAAGACCGCGGAGGCGCTCCGCGTGATGAACGAGAAGATCAAGAGCCGCGAGATCGACAAGTTCTATCTTTGCGCGGTGCACGGCGTGCCCGCCAAGGAGAGCGATACCCTGCGCGGTTATTTATTAAAGGATGAAAAGAAAAAGCAGGTGGCGGTTTTTGATAAAAATCCGCCGCGCGGCGCCAAGGAGATCATTACGCGCTACAGAGTGATCGCCAAGCGGCAGGAGAGCGCGCTGCTTGAGGTCGAGCTTCTGACCGGGCGCACGCACCAGATCCGTGCGCATATGGCGCATATCGGGCACCCGCTGCTCGGCGACGGAAAGTACGGGCAGAACCGTGAGGACAGGGCACGCGGATATAAGTACCAGGCACTGTATTCCTACAAGCTGCGCTTCGCCTTTACGGGAGAGCCGACGGCGCTCGATTACCTCAGCGGTAAAGAATTTTCTATCAAGAAGAGCGACATATATTTCACGAAGGAATTCTTTAAATAACCTATATTTGTAAATTCTTATTTGCATTTTGCTGTTTTTTCAGGAGTTTTATAAGAAAATGAGCGACACGAAGATCTTTGCAAGCTGCCACAATCACTCCACCTATTCCGACGGCGTTTATACCCCCGAGGAGATGATGGATATTGCCAAGGGCCTCGGGCACGGCGGCTTTATTCTGACCGACCATGACACTGTGCGCGGCACGTATTTTGCGGTACGTGCGGCACGCGAGCGCGGAATGAAATCCATGCTCGGATGCGAGTTTTCGACCTATCACGAGGGCGAGGGCGTGCATCTTTTGGGCTTCGACTTCAATCCCGACAACAAAAAAATGCAGGAGCTTTTAGCCTTTGCCTCGGGCTGCCAGACCGGGCGCACGCGCCTTATGTTTCAGTGGGGACAGGAGCGCGGCACGCTCTCGCGGGAGCTCTCCTGGCAGGACGTGCTGGACGATCATCCCTATCACGATTATTTCTGCAACAACCAGGTGTTCGAATCCTTCGTTAAGCGCGGTATCTATAAGCGCGAGGACTATCAGCACACCTTTCTTCTCCCGAACTTCTCCTATAAGCTCGGCCTTGAGGACCGCGTGAAGGAGGAGCTCGGCTATGCGTATTCGGACATTCAGACCGTGGACGTGATCAAGATCATTCTCGCGGCGGAGGGCGTGCCGATCGTGGCGCATCCCGTCAACCAGGCGAAATTCGCCGATGCTTTTGTAGAGGCTGGCGCGATGGGCTTCGAGTGCGTGCATCCCTCGCTCGGCCGCGTCGGCCAGATGGAATACTTCCGCGAGTACTGCGAGAGGCGCGGCCTTTACAAGATGGGCGGCGCGGATCACTCCTCCGTCATCGGCGGATACATTCAGGACGATCCGAAATACGACTGCCCGCCCGACGTGATCGGCATTTCCGAGGAAGATTTTATGACGATCTACGAGCGCCGTCTCGGATAAAATGCAACGAATAAAGGGGCTGTCGCATTTAGGCATAACCGAATAAAAAACAGGGGTATTGTGAAATAAACACAGTACCCCTTTAATAGTAAGCACAAATTTGAGGAAAACAAGGTCGAAAACCTATGGTTTTCCTCGTTTTTATTAATGTTTTTTATTCTACCGTCGTTTCCTCGCTCAGCGTACGCTTGTACGCTTCTCGCTTGTCAGCCGACGATTTCTGCTCTAAATCCGTTCGCCCCAAGCCTTGTGCCGATTGCACAAGGCGCTTTTTCTTTTTAGTAAGTAATGACCTCGACATCCTTGACGGGCTCGTAGAAGATCTTCGCGATCTGCTTTTCGGGGTAAGGATTCTTATACGCGGCGCGGAAGCGGAGCGCTCCGTCCACGTATTCGGGCAGCGAGGCGCCGACCGGCTCCTTATGCTCGCCCGTTCCCGATGCGGCGTAGCCTTCCGCGGAGAGATCAGTCTTCATGCAAGCGATATTATAGCCGTAATAGACCGGCAGGCGCGCAGCGCTGCCGTCCGTATAGGTGACCACGTGGTAGCCGAGAAGAAACTCCTCGTCTACGATAAAGCGGCCGTCATAGAAGGGGCGGAAGGGCTCGTAATACGGCGTTGCGTGGGTGATCTCGATCGGATTATCGCCCAGAGTCGCCTTATAGCGGTTATAGAGGAGCGCTTTGGTCTTTTCGATGACCTTTGCGCGCATCGGCGTATCGTAATCGCCGTTCCAGAAGATATACGCGGTGGAGGTCAGGTTGAAGTTCTGCAGGTTGCGCTGCATATATTTTTCCTCCACACTGCCCCAGTTGGAGACGAAGCCGCCGCGCGTGCGCGCGATGCGCTCCTTGTAATCCGTGAGGCCGTGGGCACAGAAGTTACCGTAGAGCATCGGGAAGCCGCGCTCCTCGGTCAGCTCGCGCTCCTCGTCACGGATCGTATCGTAGCGCCAGGACCAGTTGAGAAGCGTGACGTCGCTCGGCAAGAGGTCCTTGACCTCGTAAAGAGCGGGGATATCCTTTTTCGGATAGGGATTCGCGCCAAAGGGCATCAAGGGATCGTTTTCGTCATAATGAATAATGATGTTTTTGAACAGCTTATCCGCCCAGATGATGACCTTGATCCCCTTCTCGGCAAGATAATCGCGGATCTTCACGATATCGCCGACGTACAGCTCACTCGGGGACTTGCCCTTGCAGCGCGGGCACTTCGCGGCGGTATAAAACTCATCGTGGCCGATGTTGATCATTTTGCTGCCGAAAACTTCCACGACCTCGTCGAGAATATCGAAGACGATCTTATAGGTGTCGGGATGCAGGGGGCAATAGGTATCGGGATAGTTATCCTCCGCGCGCTCGTTGAGATCGCGATGGGCGCGGACGATGTAGTCCGAGTGGCTCATCGTGGGCACCTCGGGATAGACCTCGATCTCACGCTCGCGGCAGTAGGCGATCAGATCGCGCATTTCATCCTGCGTGATAAAGCCGCCGTTGCCGTTATCGAAATGGATGGAGTCCTTCATCCAATAATACATATTGTTCTGCACGTTCTGCGCATACTCGGGGCTGACGCTGACCTCGCGGCAGAACTCCACCCACGCCTCGTTGATCTCGGGATGGCGCTTATATTCCATCGCGCCGCCGACCTCGATCATCAACGCGTTGTATTTATACTCGACGAGCATATCGATCATCTCTTTGAACTTCGGGATGTACGCCGAGCCGGGGGTATACACGCGGTAGCCGCGCACCTCCTTCTCGGGATAATCGAAGAGAACGAGCGAGGAAAGCTTCCCTGCTTTTATGAGCGCACGCAGGGTGGCGGCGGCGTAGATCAACGCGCGGTGGGTATTGCCGTAAAGCGCGATGCTATCCGCCGAGACCTCGAGAAGGTAGGCCTCGGGATTCTCTGCGTACGCACCGCCGAGCATCGTCTTCTTCTCCTCGGGGATGCCGAGCGAGAGAGAGATCTCACGCTTTTCGCCCTCACCGAGGGTGGAGAGCGTTTGCTCCAAATGGCGGCGCGCAAAGCCGTCCACGTCGCATTTTACAATGCGGCTCTCCTTAGAGAGCGCAAACGGATCGCCCGTTTTTTCATAAAAGCGGTATTCAAAAAACAGACCGTCAATTTGAACCATGATTGTATCTCCTAGATGTTTTTTATTTTCATTTATTTCCAACGAAGAATCAGCCATTTTCGACCGCCGACTTTATCATTGCGTTGATTTTTTCGCGAAGCTTCAATATTGCATCCGCGCTTTTGGCGCAGGTATCGAAGGTAACGCTCGTTCCGATCGCCGCATCGATCTCTTTTACCACGGCGGCCTTGCCGTAATATTTTTCGCAAAGCTTCATTGCTTTCATATCCTGAAGCGCCTCGTAAAACACGACGATACGCAGAGATTCCAGTGCTTCGCCCGTGTGTGAGGGGTAAACCGAGTAAGCATCCCCGGGAGAAACCCATCCGTCTCCGTCCTGCTGAAGATAGGGGTTTATAACGTCAACCGAACCGTAATTTGCATAGAAATTATAGCCCCAATGCAAAAAGCCGACAATATCGTATTTATACATCTGGAAGCCGATGGAGCGATTGCGAAAGGATGTCATGGCAATGAAGCGGTTCGACACCTTCTGTGTTTGCGAGCAGCAGTAGTAGGTCCAAAGGTTCGGGGCATTTGCCTCGATGAAGGGGGCGATATGGTTGCTTGCGGGAATCGGCGTTTCCACAAGTCCGTCCTTATAGAACTCATATTTCGAGAGCGCATCCATAATCGTGTAGCCCTCAAGAATCTCGGAAACGATCGCCTTTGCCGCTTTATAGCTTTCAAGGTGGGCAATGCCCGGCTCATCGGAGATATGGAAGAAGCAACGCTGATCGTTTCCGTTTTTCTTCATATGACAAAGCAACGCCTTAAGGAAAGCGCGAAGGAAGGCGGCATAAGACTCTCCTGCCGCCTCGGTATCCCAACCGAAGATTCTCTTATATTCGCCATCCACCATTGCCATCACCTTCGGCGCGTGATGCGCGCCCCACTGGGTGAAAAGATGGGAGATTTCAAAATACTTGATGCCGATTCTGTCGCACATTTCCACCCATCGGTCAAGAAGCGAAAAATCGAAGGAATATCCATCGGCATCCTTTTTTACACCAACAAGCTGCGTTGTTCGGCGTTCACCGCCGATTTCGGTGTCAAGCGGCGGCGTGAATACGGGAGTGAGAAGCATATTGATGCCGTTCTTCACCGCCACGCGCGCAAAGTTTTCAACAATTTCCCAATGCCGTTCCGACCATACCTCAACGTTATAGTAGTTGGCAAGGCAATCACAGTGCATCCACTGTGTAAGATAAATGTCCTCCTTCGGTATCACGGCGTTGATCACCTCTACCGTGATGACAGATTCGGCAAAGCCCTTCCCCGATTCAGAGGCATCCAACATGAATTTCAGCACATATTCTCCTGCCGAAATATCCTCGGGTATATTTATCTCAACCCAGACCGAGGCAAGCAGATTCGGAGCGCAAATCACAGAGTTTTCATAATGAAGCGGACGAAGAAGGTCGGGAAAAAGCCCCGGGCGTTTACTTATGTAGTCCTCATCGCCTACCGCCTTTTCCACGGTTGGCCGCTCTACGGGTACGTTACAAACATCACGCAGAGTTGCATACTGTATAAGTTCCCCCTCGGCTTTAAGCTTACATTTTGCCCGATTTCGTTCCAACGGATCCATTGCGGGCGAGGGGCGAAAGGTATGCAGCAATTGGAAGGAAAGGCGCTCGCCCTTGAGAGCCGAGATTCGATCGAGCGGCTGAAAGCCTTCAATATTCTCTTCCAGCAGCGCCTTCTCCAGCGAGGAAACGATTTTGGTCTGAATCATTTGCATTACCTCTCATATATTTATTATAGCATATCTGCGAATGCGTGAATAGTAAAAAAACAATTGGAATATGGTAGTTTTATTTCTTTCCCGTAGAGCCGAAGCCACCGGCACCGCGCTGGGTTTCATCGAGCGCTTCGGCAAGGATGAACTCGCCCTGCACGACGGGGAGGATGCAAAGCTGCGCGATGCGCTCGCCGCCTGCGACCGTGGCGGGGATATCCGAATGGTTATGCAGGGCGACCATAAATTCGCCTCTGTAATCCGAGTCGATCACGCCGACCTTATTGGCGGGAGCAAGCCCTCTTTTCGAGGCGATGCCGCTTCTTGCGAAGAGGAAGCCCGCATAGCCCTCGGGCAGCTCCATAGCAAGCCCCGTATGGATCATCACAGTTTCGTGAGGCGGCACGGTCACGTCCTCACCCGGAAGGTTATAGAGATCCGCGCCTGCGGCAGATGCGCTGCCATAGGTGGGGAGGATCGCATTTTCATTGAGCTTCAATACCTTGATCTTCATACGTTTATCTCCTGCTTTTCAAATATCCTGTCCTTTTTGCAGCCGTCCCAAATGACGATCTCACCTGCGGCGCGGGTCTTGTTCATATCAATGATGCGTTGATTGGTCGAGCCGCGGAAGCGGATGCCAAGGCTCTTTTTTTCTATCTCAAATCTCCCGTCAACGAGAATATCCGTCAGCGCGAGGATCTCGGCGGTGATGGGAAGGCATTTCGGATGCGCGCCCATCTGCCCCGTCAGCTCCTCGTAGAGATTGCCCGTGAAGATCCAGAGCGTTTTCTTCGGGTAGCGGCGCTTGAATTCGCGCAAAAACGGAAGCAGCGCCTCCTGGTTTTCGGGCTCCATCGGCTCGCCGCCCAGCACCGTCAGTCCCGCAATGACCGGGTTCTCAAAGGTTTTATAGATCGCCTCGGCGGTCTCGTCCGTAAAGGGCTCTCCGTAGTCGAACGCCCAGGTCTCCTTATTAAAGCAGTGCTTGCAGGCGTTGCGGCAGCCGCTGACGAAGAGGGACGTGCGCACGCCCTCGCCGTTGGCAATATCGCTTTTTTTGATCGCACCGTAATACATAGTCTACTCCTACGCTTTATTTTTTCGCGAGCTTCTCACGAAGGTATTTTCCGGTATAGGACGCCTCGCAGGCGGCAACCTCCTCGGGCGTGCCCGCGCATACGAGCGTTCCGCCGCCGTCGCCGCCCTCGGGGCCGAGGTCGATGATATAATCGGCGGTCTTGATCAGATCCAGGTTATGCTCGATCACCACGACGGTGTTCCCTGCCGAGACAAGGCGCTGCAGGATCTGGATCAGCTTTGCGACGTCCTCGCTGTGAAGCCCCGTCGTCGGCTCGTCGAGGATATAGATGGTTCTGCCCGTGGAGCGCTTGGCAAGCTCGGTAGCAAGCTTCACGCGCTGCGCCTCACCGCCCGAAAGCGTGGTGGAGGACTGACCGATCTTGATATAACCGAGACCGACGTCATAGAGCGTTTGCAGCTTTCTTTGCAGCTGGGGCAGCCCGTCAAAGAAGGTGATCCCCTCCTCGACCGACATTTCAAGCACGTCATAGATGCTCTTACCCTTGTATTTCACGTCGAGGGTATCGCGGTTATAGCGCTTACCCTTGCAGACCTCGCATTTGACGTAGACGTCGGGCAAAAAGTTCATTTCGATGCACATCACGCCGTCTCCCTCGCAGGCCTCGCAGCGACCGCCGCGAACGTTGAAGGAGAATCTGCCCGCATCGTAGCCCTTCGCTCTCGCATCCTGCGTTTTGGCGAAGAGGTTACGGATATCGGTGAAAAGTCCCGTGTAGGTCGCGGGGTTGGAGCGCGGCGTTCTGCCGATGGGACTCTGATCGATATTGATGACCTTATCAAGCGCATCGTAGCCAAAGACCTCGCGCACCTTGCCCGGATAGGCGTCTGCACGGTTGAGCTTCTTTGCCAGCGTGCGATGGATCACGGCATTGACGAGCGAGGATTTTCCGCTGCCCGAGACGCCCGTAACGGCGGTGAAGGTGCCGAGCGGAATATCCACGTCGAGATCCTTCAGATTGTTCTCCGCCGCACCGCGCACCGAGAGAAAACAGCCGTTGCCCGCGCGGCGCTCGGCAGGCACGGGGATCGATCTGCGTCCCGAAAGATAAGCGCCTGTGACCGAGCGTGTATTCGCGGCGACCTCGGCAGGCGTGCCTGCGGCAACGATCTCGCCGCCGTGAATGCCTGCACCCGGGCCGATATCCACAATAAAGTCCGATGCCTCCATCGTCTCCTCATCGTGCTCCACGACGATAACGCTGTTTCCGATGTCACGAAGGTTTTTAAGCGTGCCGATCAGCTTGCTGTTATCACGCTGATGCAGACCGATGCTCGGCTCGTCGAGAATATAGAGCACGCCCGTGAGCGCCGAGCCGATCTGCGTTGCCAAACGGATGCGCTGCGCCTCGCCGCCCGAGAGCGTGCCCGCGCTTCTTGCGAGCGTGAGATAATCAAGACCGACGCTGATCAGGAAGGAAAGGCGCGCCTTGATCTCCTTGAGAATTTCCTTCGCGATCTCCATTTGCATCTCGGAAAGTACAATTTTGTTTACAAATTCAAGCATTTTCCCGATGGAGAGGCGGCAGATCTCGTCGATATTCAGTCCCGCGACGGTGACACCGAGAACCATCGGAGAGAGGCGGCGGCCGCCGCATTTCGGGCAGGCGACCTCCTCGACAAATTCCTGATAATAGTCTCCTCCCGCCATCTTCATGCGCTTCTCGATAATACCGACCACGCCGTCAAAGGTGGTGTTGGAGGGGCGGCCCTGGCCGCCGAAATAGCGGATCACGGAATAGTGCTTCTCGCCCGTGCCGTACATAAGGGCATCCACCGCCTCCTTCGAGAACTCGCGAAGCGGAGTATCGAGCGTGAAGCCGTAGTCCTTGCCGACCTCGGCGAGCAGAGGTCCCGTCCAGGAATCCTCCGTCATCGTCTTGAAGCCGTTGGCGGCAATGGCCCCCTCTCGCAGCGAGAGCTCCTTGTGCGGCAAAAGCTTCTCTACCGAGATCTGCTGCATATTACCGATGCCCGCGCAGTGCTGGCAGGCACCGATGGGATTATTGAAGGAAAACATACGCGGCTCAAGCTCGGGGATGGAGATATTATGCTCCTCGCAGGCATAACGCTGAGAAAAGCTCATCTCCTCCCCCTCGGTGCCGTCACGGTTGACCACCGCGACACCGACCTTACCGTCCGCCACGCGCAGGGCGCTCTCCACGGAATCCGAGAGCCTTGTGCGGATATCCTCGCGCATCACGAGACGGTCCAGCACGATGTCGACCGTATGCTTGATATTTTTATCGAGTGTAATGGCTTCCGAAAGGTCATACATCGCGCCGTCCACGCGGACACGCGCAAAGCCGCTCTTCTTCGCATCTGCGAAGACCTTCTCGTGCATTCCCTTCTGATCCTTTACCACGGGGGCGAGGACGAGAAAGCGCGTGCCCTCCGGCAGGCGCATTATGCGATCCACGATCTGATCCTGCGTTTGCTGGGTGATCTCCTTGCCGCAGACGGGACAGTGCGGCACACCGATGCGCGCATACAAAAGCCTCAGATAGTCATAGATCTCGGTGACCGTGCCGACCGTGGAGCGCGGATTCTTCGAGGTTGTCTTCTGATCGATAGAGATGGCGGGCGAGAGCCCCTCAATGAGATCCACATCCGGCTTATCCATCTGACCGAGAAACATACGTGCATACGAGGAAAGGCTTTCGACGAAGCGGCGGTGCCCCTCCGCATAAAGCGTATCGAACGCAAGAGAGGATTTACCGCTGCCCGAAAGCCCCGTCAGAACGACGAGCTTATCTCTCGGGATCGTCAGATCGATGTTTTTCAGATTGTTTACCCTTGCGCCCTTAATAATAATATTTTTTGCCATTGTTTTTATCCTTTTTGGTTCTTTAGCTCGCGGATCTGATCGCGCAGGAAGGCGGCCTTCTCAAATTCCAGCGTTCGTGCCGCCTCGCGCATCTCTGCGCTCAGCTGCTCGATCATACGCTCGCGCTCCAGGCGCGTCAGCTTCTTATCCGAGGCACGCGGCGCCTTCTTTCCGATCTCGATAACGTCCAAGACCTTCTTTCTGACACTCTCGGGGGTAATGCCGTTCGCCTCGTTATATGCGAGCTGAATGGCGCGACGGCGGTTGGTCTCATCGATCGCACCGCGCATCGAGCCCGTAACGGTATCGGCATACATAATTACGTGACCGTTGACGTTTCGCGCGGCACGCCCCACCGTCTGTATCAGCGAGGTCTCGCTTCGGAGGAAGCCCTCCTTATCCGCATCGAGGATCGCAACGAGCGAAACCTCGGGGATATCGAGACCCTCGCGCAGAAGGTTGATACCGACGAGCACGTCGAATACGCCGAGGCGCAGGTCGCGGATGATCTGCATACGCTCCATCGTTTCTACCTGATGATGGATATATTTGACCTTGATCTCGTGGGTGAGGAGATACTCGGTCAGATCCTCCGCCATTTTTTTCGTCATCGTAGTGACAAGCACCTTCTCGCCACGCTCTGTCGTTTTACGGATCTCGCCGATCAGATCGTCCACCTGCCCCTCCACGGGACGGATAAAGATCTCGGGATCGACAAGCCCCGTCGGGCGGATCAGCTGCTCTACGCGAGAGGAGCTCTCCTCCGTTTCATACGGTCCCGGAGTCGCGCTGACGAAGATGACTTGCCCGATCCTCTCCTCAAACTCCTCAAAGAAAAGCGGGCGGTTATCAAATGCGGAGGGCAGGCGGAAGCCAAACTCCACAAGGTTCTTTTTTCTTGCAAAGTCACCGCCGCTCATACCGCGTACCTGCGGCAGCGTGACATGCGACTCGTCCACAAAAAGGATATAATCCTTCGGAAAATAATCCAAAAGCGTATAAGGAGAGGAGCCCGGCTCTCTGCCGCTCAAAATGCGCGAATAGTTCTCAACACCCGAGCAAAAGCCAACTTCTCTTAACATTTCGATGTCATATTTGGTTCTTTCTTCGATCCTCTGCGCTTCAAGAAGCTTATTTTGACTTCTGAAAAACGCAACGCGCTCACGCATCTCCGCCTCGATCTCGGCAAGAGCAGCCTCTCGGCGCTCGTCGCTGACGGCATAATGCGTCGCGGGAAAGATCGCGGCGTAGGAAAGGATCTGCTCGATCTCTCCCGTCACCGTATTGACCGTGCAAAGGCGGTCGATCTCATCTCCGAAGAACTCGACGCGGATCGCCTTATCCTTTGAGGAGGCGGGAAAGATCTCCACAACGTCGCCGCGCACGCGGAATTTATCGCGGACGAAATTAACGTCGTTTCTCTCATAGCTTATGCTGACGAGGCGGCGGATCAGCTCCTCGCGCGACATCTCCATTCCCGCGCGCATTCCGATCAAAAGACTCTGATACTCCTCGGGATCACCGAGCGAATAGATGCAGGAGACCGAAGCCACGATGATGACATCGCGGCGTTCAAAGAGCGCAGAGGTCGCGCTATGGCGGAGCATATCGATCTCATCGTTGATCATCGCATCCTTTTCAATATAAATATCTCTGCCGGGGATATACGCCTCGGGCTGATAATAATCGTAATAGGAAACAAAATACTCCACCGCGTTTTCGGGAAAGAAGGAACGGAACTCCGTGCAAAGCTGCGCCGCAAGCGTTTTATTATGCGCGAGCACGAGCGTGGGGCGGTTCAGCCTCGCGATCACGTTCGCCATCGTGAAGGTCTTTCCCGAGCCGGTCACGCCGACCAGCGTTTGCGCGCGCTCGCCCGCCTCGATACCGCGCACCAGCGCATCGATCGCCGCAGGCTGATCGCCCGTCGGGGTAAATTCGCTGACAAGCTTAAAGCGTTTCTCTTCCATTCTTCTCTCCTTTCTATGGATAAAAAAGACTGCACCGCTTTTTACGGCTGCCGAATTCGGCCGTTATCCTACACGGTCAGTCTTTACAGTATTCATGCTTAATATGTTGGGGGAATTTCTTGGGGGGCGTTCGTATTATGGAAAATCGGAGATTTTCCACAATTCGAATGGAGAGCCGTGGAAAATCCGAGATTTCCCACAGCTCACCACAGTCCTCGGACTGCGCGGTGACTGCTACCTGTTTTGGCGCTTCGCGCCGTTTCTGTCTGTAAAAGAAAAAAATTCGATCCTTTCAGAAGAAAAACGAAGTTTTTCAACCTTAATCTTTCTCAAAAAAACATTTTTGTTTTTCGGTCCTGCCAAAAGGCCATAGGCACGGTGCTCTCTCGAAGAAACCAAGCACGGCGTCAGCCGAGGCTAAATAGAGCGCCAAGGGCAGTGCCGCGAGGATTTTTCGGAGAATTTTTCGTTCTTCGCCCCGATAGGTGTACAAGCGTACATCGAGGGGCGAAAACGGAAAAAGAAAAGCAGAATTATATGGTTTGGAGGAAAACGAAGTTTTCCAACCTTAACACCACTTTTTTCACTGAAAGTGACGGCTACGGTTAATCTTTAAAATTAATTTCTGCTTTTCGGTTCCACAAAAATACTTAGGCACGGTGCTCTCTCGAAGAAACCAAGCTCGGCAACCGCGAGGCTAAATAGAGCGCCAAGGGCAGGCAGTGCCGAAGGGATTTTTCGGGAGGATCGGTCGATCGTTACGCCGTTCGCCGTACAAGCGTACGGCAGGCGTAAGGAGCGGACGAAGAAAAACAAAACCTGATCCTTTTGGAAGAAAAACGAAGTTTTTCAACCTTAATCTTTCTCAAAAAAACATTTTTGTTTTTCGGTCCTGCCAAAAGGCCATAGGCACGGTTAATTGTCCCAGTTATGATAGACGGCCGTTACATCCTCATCCTCGTTGAACTTATCGAGCATCTTCTCCATATTCTCGACGTCCTCCTCGCTCTCGAGGCTCACGTAGGTAGAGGGGACCTTCGCAAGGTCTGCCGTATCGATCTTATAGCCGAGAGCAAGGATAGCATCGCGGACCGTATCGATATCCTCTACTGCGGTATAGATGGTGTATTCTCCCTCATCGCTCTTGATATCCTCGGCGCCGCACTCGAGGGCATCCTCCATCACCTTATCCTCGTCCAGCTCCTCATCCTCGTCCAGGATGGTGATCACGCCCTTCTCCTCAAAGAGGAAGGCAACGCAGCCGTTCGTTCCCATATTGCCGCTGTACTTGCTGAAGTAGGAGCGCACGTTGCCTGCGGTACGGTTACGGTTATCGGTCGAGGTCTCGACGATCACGGCAACGCCCGAGGGGCCGTAGCCCTCGTATACGATCTCCTCGTAGTTGATGTCGTTATTCTCGGAGAACTTCTTGATGGTTCTCTGAATGTTCTCGTTGGGCACGTTGTTCGCCTTCGCCTTTGCGATCAGATCGCGAAGCTTCGAGTTGTTATTCGGATCGGGACCGCCCGCCTTGATCGCAACGCACATTTCCTTGCCGATCTTTGTGAAGATCTTCGCCTTAGCGGCGTCGGATTTCTCCTTCTTGTGCTTAATGTTGTTCCATTTTGAATGTCCGGACATACTGTTTCTCCTGTATATTGTTTATTTTATATCTTCTCGGGGCTCTGCATACAGATCAGATGCAAAGCGGTTTTTAGAACGCGGCTCGTTGCCGCCGTGAGAGCCACTCGGCTCTGCTTCACGCTCGCATCCTCGCAGGAGAGGATCGAGCAATCGTGGTAAAAGCCGTTATACGCGGCGCACACGTCAAGGATATAGCGCGTAATGAGCGAGGGCTCGGACTCCGCAAGCGCGGCCTCCACACGCTCGGGGAAGCGGGAGAGCGCCTTGGCAAGCTCCATCTCGCGCTCGCCGAGGGGCGCATCGGTCATCACCGCGTTGCGATCCGCCTTTTCAAGCACGGAGCAGGTGCGCGCGTAGGTATACTGCACGTACGGGCCTGTATTGCCGTCGAAGGAAAGCGCATCCTCCATCATAAAGTTGATATCGCGCATACGGTTATTGGAAAGATAGTAGAACACGATCGCGCCGACGCCAACCTTCTCTGCGATGGCGGCGCACTCCGCGGGATCGGGGTGCTTTTCCTTGGTGATCTCGTATACGCGCGCGATCGCCTCGGCAAACAGATCCTTCAGAAGGATGACGTTTCCGGTTCTCGTCGCGAGCTTCGCGCCGTTGATGCTCACGGTGCCGTAAGGCACGTGAACGAGCTGACCGTACCAATCGTAGCCCATCAGCTCCACGACCTTGAACCACTGCGCAAAATGCAGCGACTGCGCCGCGCTGGTGACGTAGATCGCCTTATCAAAGGCGTAGGTCTGCTTACGGTATACGGCGGCGGCGATATCACGCGTGGGATAGAGCGTCGACCCGTCGCGCTTCAGGATCAGGCAGGGGGGCATTCCGTAAGGCTCGAGATCCACGATGGACGCCCCGTCGTCGATCTTCAGAAGCCCACTCTCACGCAGCTTCTGCACCTGTGCGGGCATCTTATCGGTATAGAAGGACTCGCCTTTATAGCTATCGAAGGTGATGCCGAGCTGACGGTAGGTCTTTTCATACTCCTCCAGGCTGACGGAAACGAACCACTTCCAGAGCGCGATATTCTCCTCGTTGCCCTCCTCGAGCTTCTTGAACTCCGCGCGTGCGGCATCCGCGAGCGGCGAGGACTTCACCCCATCGGCGCCTGCGGCAGAGGCATCCTCCTCGGCCTTGATCTCGTTATTGATACGGACGTAGAGAGCCACAAGCTCGTCCACTCCCTTCTCCTCAACGGCGGCCTTGTCGCCCCATTTTTTATATGCGACGATGAGCTTACCGAACTGCGTGCCCCAGTCACCGAGATAGTTGATACCGACGCACCGATAGCCCGCAAATTCGTGGATAAGCTTCAGCGAATGGCCGATCACGGTTGTTCCGAGATGGCCGATATGGAAGGGCTTCGCCACGTTGGGGGAGGAATAGTCCAGCACCACGGTCTTGCCGACACCGCTCATAGGAGAGCCGTATTTTTCCCCCTTCTCGGAGATCTCACCGACGACGCGCTTGGCAAACGCCGTGCCGTCAACACGGAAATTCAGATAACCGCCCTGCACCTCCACAGAGGCAAGCTCGGGCAGAGAGATGCCCTCGGCAAGCGTTTTTGCGATCTCCATCGGGGAGCGGCGCAGGCTCTTGGAAAGGCGGAAGCAAGGAAGCGCAAGGTCTCCCATCGCCTTATCCGGCGGATACTCCAGCATATCCAAAATCTCCTCTGCCGTAAGCGTTGCGGCAGGATATTTCTCGGCGATCAGAGCGCAAAGCGCCGCCGCCGTGTTTTTCTTCAGATTCAGCATATTTACCTCTATTTTCGTCCTTTAGGTCAAGTCATTATACGGATGTGGGAGCCGTCAGAAGGAATTCTTCATTTTTACGTACTCTTTACCGTCGTCCTCGTAGGGCACGAGCACGGCAGGGATCAGAGAATTCATATTAAACGCGTACGCGAGCGCGGAGGTCAAGCCGCTTCTCACGTAAAACTCGCCGCCGTGCTCCGCCACGGTGACGTCAGGCACAGCCTGTCCGATCTCAAGCTTCATAGACAGAATGCGGATCTGCTCGGCATCCACCGCATCGTCAATATACGAAAGCCTCTCGGGACAGATCATCGCGTGCGCAAAGCGGCGCCCCTCGTTCTTCATACGGAAGGCGGCAAGAATGCAGGCAGAGATCTCCTCGGGCTTTGCGTAGGTGGTATCCACCACGAGATCGTAATTCGAGAGATTCGTAATGTCCACCCCGTACTTCTCGCTATAGCGCTTCTTCTCGCTCTCTCTGCGGCGCAGCGTTTCCTGCACCTGCGCGGAAAGCGATACCGTGCTCTCCCCCGCGCGCCCCGCGTTCATAATACGAAGCGCGGCAACCTCGGCATCCGTGCTGAGATAGACCTTGAAGGTCCCCTCGGTGAAATGCCACGCCATACGCGAATCGATCACAAGCGGGCGCTCGTCTGCCGAAAGGGCAACGAGACCGTCATCGATCTCCTTATCGATCTCGGGATGCGTTTCCATATACACATTCAGATCCGCAACCGTCATCCCGCGCTTCTCCGCTACGGCGCGCACGATCGCGCCCGTGGAGTAATACTCCGCGCCAAGCGCCTCGATCAAAAGCTTAGCGACCGTGCTTTTTCCGCTGCCGAGATCTCCTGCCAAAGAAATTTTGTTTCCCATATCCGCTCCTAATGCTTTATTTAAAAATCAAATCAATATATTATAATATAATTTAAAGCTATTGTCAAGATTATTCTTCCGTCCAATACGCCTATTTTTTCATAAAGATGAATATTTCGGCGACAAACGGTAAAAATGAGAGCACGAAACCAAAGAAAGGAAACTTGTATGGAAAAGAAATTCAGCTTCAGCGACCAGAGCACGAAAACCAAGATCATCTACGGCGCCGTGATCGCCATTCTCTGCTTCAGCGCAGTGATCATCGGACTCGTTGCCGCCAACAGAAAGACGGAGGTTCCTCCCGTAGACGAGCCCCCCGCCCAGGAAACACCCGGTGACCAGACGCCTCCGAGCGACGAGAAGCCGGGGGAAGAGGCACTCACCTTTACCCTTCCCGTTTCGGGCGAGATCATGACTGCCCATAGCCTCACCGTCCCCGTCTACTCCGAGACGCTCGGCGAATGGCGCTTCCACACCGGCGTTGATATCGCGACCGAGGTGGCGGCTCCCGTATATGCCGCGGCACGCGGCGAGGTCAGCGCCATTTACAGCGATCCGATGCTCGGCAAGACCGTAGAGATCACGCATGAGAACGGTATCGTAACGAAATACTCCAATCTGAACGCAACGCTTGCCGAGGGTATCGAGGTCGGCACGGCGCTTGCCTCGGGTGCTCTGCTCGGCGTCGTAGGTGACACGGCGGTCTCCGAGGTTGGCAAGGAGGCGCACCTGCACTTCGGTATGTCGGTGAACGGCGCATCGGTCAATCCTATGGATTATATCGAAAAAACGACCGACAATTCTTCTACGCTCTGATATGAAAACGGACTGCCGCGCATTTTGCGGCAGTCCGTTTTCATTGTACCGTTATGGTACAAAACAAAGAAAAACAAGAAAATCGGTTTCGTATAATTGTCATTTTCCGCACTTTTTCGCATTTTTCAACGATGCAATGCAAAAGAAAAGCAAACCGCTTGTCATTTTTTTTGGCGAAATCCCTTGCTTTTGAGGAAAATGTGTGGTAAAATAATTTGTAATATCATTTTTTATAAGGAAAAACGACAATGAAACATATTGCGATACTCGGCTTCGGCGTTGTCGGCCAGGGGGTTGCTGCGCTTCTTACGAATAACAAGGAAGAAGTCAAGCGCCTCGTCGGCGACGAGCTTAACATCAAATACATTCTCGACCTGAGAGATTTTCCCGATTCCCCCTTTGCGGACCGCGTGATCCACGACTTCGGTATCATCAAGGACGATGCGGACGTGGACGCCGTGATCGAGGTGATGGGAGGCTCGCATCCCGCCTTTGAATTCAGCATGGATGCGCTGAAGGGCGGCAAGCACGTGATCACCTCGAACAAGCAGGTGGTTGCGGAATTCGGTGCCGAAATGATCGCCGAGGCAAAAAAGCATGGCGTTTGCTATCACTTTGAAGCAAGCGTCGGCGGCGGTATTCCCGTGCTGATGCCCATCATCGAGATCCTGCGCCACAATAAGGTACGAGAGGTGCGCGGCATTCTTAACGGAACGACCAACTACATTCTTACCAAGATGTTCACCTTCGGCGACAGCTTCGAGGCATCTCTCAAGGATGCACAGGAGAAGGGATACGCCGAAAGAAATCCCGATGCAGATATTCTCGGCATTGACGCCTGCAGAAAGATCGCCATCCTCGGCGCGCTGATCAGCGGCGCTTCGATCAACCCCGATCTGATCCACACCGAGGGCATCACCGAGATCCGCGCACAGGATGTTGCCGTAGCAAACAAAAACGCCTGCGCGATCAAGCTGCTCGGCCGTGCGATTGCCTGCGAGGACGGAAAGCTTTCGCTGATGGTTGCCCCCTTCCTCATTGATGCCGATGCACCGCTCGGCGGCGTGAACGGCGTTTACAACGCGGTCGAGGTGCTTGCCGATCCCGTTGACAACGTGATGTTCTACGGTCGCGGTGCGGGCGCCGGTCCTACCGCCTCCGCCGTTGTCGGCGATCTCTGCCGCTGCTTCACCGAGGGCACGCATACCGCGCCTGTTATTTTCGAAAAGCAGTCCGAAAGACTGGCGGACTTCTCTGCCTTTGCCTGCCGCCACTACGGCGCCACCGACCTCTCTCTTTCGGAGGTGAAGGCGGCGTTCGGTGAGGTGACCGTGCTTTGCGAGGGCAAGGAGCTTGCCTTCCTTACCGAGGTGATGACCGAAAAGGCCTTTGCCGAGGCAGAAGCAAAGCTTGGCAAAAAGCTTCTCTCTCACATCCGTAAGCTCGCATAATTTTTAACTGCCGCCGCGTGCGGCCGTACGATCGCTCCCCTCTCTGAGGGCGCGGCGCGTAACGGCACACACGGCGGCGCTGTTTTTTATCAGTGTCGGCAGTGCGATCATTGCAAGGAAAAACAAAAACGCGTCACAGATCGGGATCAGCGCCATCGAGCCAAGATACGCACCGCACAGAGAGAATGCAAGGTAGACCGCCGTATAGAGCGCGCCGCAGGGCACGCGCAGAGACGTAAGCGCGCATCTGCCGTATTCATACCAGCAGACGGCGCCTCCGACGGCAAAGAGAAAAACAGATAGGAGCAGCGGCAGCACGTAGCCCTCGCCGAGCACCCCGCCAAAGGCGGCACGCAGAATGTCCATACCGCTTTTATACGCCCCGAGATCCTCCACCGAAAGAAGGATCGCAAATGCCGTGAGCATACAAAGAATGACCGTATCAAAAAGGATCTCCGCCATACCGAGCACACCCTCAAAAAAGGGCGTGCTCTTTTCATTTTTCGTATGGGCAAAGGCAGAGGTTCCCGCGCCCGCCTCGTTGGACAAAAGACCGCGAAGAAAGCCCTCGCGCAGCGGAGAGGCGAGTGCATAGCCTGCCGTGCCGCCCACAAAGGCACGCGGAGAAAACGCATCAAAGATCACAAGATGCACGACCTCTCCAAGCCTCGATATTCCCGAAAAAACCGAAATTATGCAAATAATTGTATACATTATTAGCGCAATCGGTATGAGAATCGCAGTTGCACTCGCGATCTTATCCGACCTTCCGATCACACAGATCGCAAGCAAAAGTACGAACGAAAGAACGCAGATCCGCGCGAGCGCGCGAGAGCCGAGAGCCGATGCCGCCTCGCTGACCGCCGCGCTTTGAAGCGCGCTCCCCATAAAGAAGGCAAGCCCGACGCACAGAAGCGCATACAGCACCGAAAGCGGCGTGCCCATATGCGAAAAGCTTCCCCTGACGAGGGTGATAAAGCCGCGGCTCTCCCCCTTTTTCTTTGCCGAGATCGCCACCACCGACTCTGCGTATTTGAGCGGCGCGCAAAAAATCGCGGATACCAATATCCAGAACACACTTCCCGCGCCCCCGATCACGATGCCTGCCGCTACGCCCGTGACGTTACCGACGCCGAGCGTGCCCGCAAGTGCAAGCGAGAGGCGCAAAAGCGCCCCCTTGCCCTCCTCTCTTCCCTCGCGCAAGGCAAGCGAGAGCGTTCGAAGCGGATGCAGAATAAAGAAGGCGCGCAGGCGGATAAGATAATATCCGCCTGCCAGAACGATCGCGATCGGCAACAGATGCAGCATACGAGAGCTCCTTTCGGATGGTCTTATACCTTATGCGGGCGAGAGCTTGCGTATGCGCAAAAAAGCGAAGGGACAAGCCGCTGTGCCACGGCTTGCCCCTTTTCCATAATATGATATAATGATTAAAAGAATCTGCGGATCAATAGGTACACGAACGCGACGGCAAAGAGCCCGAGGGCGATATACCACGCGACGTTTATTGCCTTATCCCACTTCTTTGCGATGCGCTCGTCACGCGCATCGAGCGCGCGGTCCTCCTCCGTCTCCCGAAGCTCCTCGGGAACCTCGACGAGCTCCTCCTCTTGTTCTCTGTCGAGAGAAAAATCGTAGGTGCCTACCCGGATGGCCTCGGCACGCTCGGTCGCTCCGTCCATCAGATCCTTGACGGTGGCGATGACGGCGTTATCCTCGCACGCGGTACGTGCAAGATGATCGCCAAGGACCTTCATTGCGGCAAAGACTCCGTCCGGCTCGCGTGAGAGAAGCATTTTTTCGATCTCCTTATCGCACGCCTCGCAGGCGTAGCGCGGATTGCCGTATCCCCCCATCGTAAGGATCGAGGGCGCCTCGGCCTCGATGGCGGCTTTGCAAATAGAGCAGCTTTTCATCTTTTCTTATCCTTTCACTTTTTTCCGAGGCTCTTGCGCACCTCGGCGATATATTCGGCACGGAGGGCGGCCTGCTCGGCCTTTTCCTCCTCGGTCAGAGCGCGCTGCTTCATCAGCCGCCCAAGCTCGTTGATACGATCGATCTTTTCCTTTTCCATCGTCTGATCCCTTCTTATTCATTCATATAGCTTTGCAAGGCCGCCCATCGCGGTCTCACGGTAGGAATGCGCAAGGTCACGCCCCGTTTCATACATCGTTCTGACCACAAGGTCAAAGGATATCTTTCGCGAATCGGTCAAAAAGTTTGCCAGGCTCACGGCGTTGATCGCACGCATAGCGGCCACGGCGTTACGCTCGATGCAGGGGATCTGCACGAGACCGCGGATGGGGTCACAGGTGAGGCCGAGATGATGCTCGATGGCGATCTCGGCGGCGTACTCGATCTGATCGATCTCCATACCGAAGAGATCCGCGAGCGCGGCGGACGCCATGGAGCAGGCCGTGCCGATCTCCGCCTGACAGCCGCATTCCGCACCGCTGATGGAGGCATTGGTCTTGACGAGATTGCCGATCAGGCCGCCTGTGGCAAGCGCATCGATCAGCGCATCATCCGAGAAGCCGTGCTTTTCCTGCATATAAAGCAGCGTGGCGGGGACGACGGCGCAGGCACCGCAGGTGGGCGCGGTGACGATCGTGCCGTTATCCGCATTCTGCTCGCTGATCGCGAAGGCGTAGGCGCAGACGATGCGGTTCTCCCTCGTCGTGGGGCTCTCATCCATATGCTTCTGGCGGAAGAGATTACGCGCCTTGCGCATCACGCCAAGGCCGCCCGGCAGCTCACCTGTCTTGGAGAGACCCTCTCTGACGGCACTCTTCATCGTGCGCAGCACCTCGGCAAGAAATTCGCGGAAGGACGCATCCTCGTTGCGGTAGACATAATCCGAAAGTCGGATGCCCTCCGCCTTGCAGATCGCGCCGATCTCGGCAAAGCTCTTTTCCTTATAGACATGGTGCGAGGCGATCAGCGGCCGCCCCTCGATATGGATATCGCCGCCACCGACGGAAAGCACACGCATCGGCGGCTGATCCGGACGGTCGGCATCAAAGATATCCATCGTATTGGCGTGCGGCAGATCCTCCGCCTCGGTATCAAAGACGATCTCCGTCTCACAGTCCTTCGCCGCGAGCGCGATCGCGCGATCGGTCCTATGCCCGCTGCCCGTTTTCGCAAGCGAGCCGTACAGAACCACACGCAGGCGCTTCGCCTCGGGATGCTCGGAAAGAAACTCCTCCACCGCCTTGGCGGGCCCCATCGTATGGGAGGAGGAGGGACCCTTGCCCGTTTTGTATATTTCTCTTACGGATTTCACAGCGTACGCCTCCGTTTTTTCTTTTCTTTAATTTTATCACATTTTTCGTGATTATGCAATGACTTTTCGGAATATTGTGAAGTAATCATTTTTTTGCCGCGGTGCGGCAGAGATACGGAGGATACGATGCGCCTTTTACGACTGCTATCCGACCTTTTGAGAGTTTCCTTTTTCACGGTGCTGATCTTCGCCTTTGATCGGCCCTATCTTGCGGTGATGACCGTGCTTGCCCTTCTCTGGCACGAGGGCTTCCATCTTCTTGCCTTTCTGCGCGAGCGGAGTGCGGCAAGGCCGGAGGCGAGGCTCTGTGGCCTGCGCCTCGTTCCGAAGCGAATGCTTTCCTACGCGGCGGAGGGGCGCATTGCGGCGGCAGGTCCGCTCGGCGGCTTTATCGGCGCGGCGCTGTGCCTGATGCTCGCACCTCTTGCAAAGGAATATCTTCTCGCCTTCGCGCTCTGCCACCTTTTCACCTCCCTCTCCA
>JAGBBQ010000070.1 GCA_017938425.1 Clostridia bacterium
CCAAATTTCTCGTTGTGCCGATTACTTCTGAATCAGGCTTCTGTAGATAGGAGCGAAGCTCTCGCTGAGGATCGCGCCCTTACGCAGACCTCTCTTGCGCTTGGAGGTCTTAATTCCCAGGTTGTGACGGTGGTTGTTGTGAGACATCTTTATCTTTCCGCCGCCGGTAAGAGAAAATCTCTTGGCAGATGCTTTATGCGTCTTAATCTTTCCCATGTTTTTACTCCTTTTCTTCGGGGGGCTTCCCCATTATTTATCATAGCGACCCATTGTGTGAGTCTTTATAATAACAAAATTATTTTTTCTCGGGCTTCAGCGGTGCCAGGATCACGTGCATAAAGCGACCCTCGAGCTGCGGCTTCTTCTCCGCATTGCCGCTCTCGGCAAGCGCCTCGCAGAACTTCTCGATCACCTCACGGCCGAGCTCCATATGCGACATCTCTCTGCCCTTGAAGCGTACCACTGCCTTTACCTTATTGCCCTCTGCAAGGAAACGCTTCGCGTGGTTGACACGCGTCTCAAAGTCATGCTGCTCGATACGGCAGGAGAGCTGAACCTCCTTCACCTTGACGATGACCTGCTTTTTCTTCGCTTCCTTCTCCCTCTTATCGCGCTCGAAGCAGAACTTGCCGTAGTCAATGGCGCGGCAAACGGGGGGCGTGGCGTTGGGCACGATCAGCACTAAATCAACCCCATGATTATAAGCGTAGGTCCTCGCATCATCGATCTTCATAATTCCGAGCTGCTCGTTCTCCGCTCCGATCACGCGGACCTCTGCCGCCTTGATCTCCTCATTGATGAGCAGATCCTTAGTATTGTTGGTGCTAATGGCTTTGTACCTCCATGAAAATAAAAAAAGTGCGTGCAGAGACCGCACACACAGATGCCTCCCTCCCCTTTTACGGGCAAGGAAGAAAACTATGAGCCATACGCACCCTTGTGGTATGGCGAGACGGTGTCTGCTTGTTTTCGAAGCCTTTTGCTTCATACGGATGTTATTATAGCACAGAAGACGACGTTTGTCAACCCTTTTTCGAAAGTTTTTTCGGTTTTTGAAAATTCTCCCCTTTTGACAAATCGGCAAAGAAAAAATTGTGAAATATTCCATCTTTACAAGCGCGCCCCTTTGGGTGTATAATAACAGGGCACGAAAGAAACGCGCATCGGGATATCTCAATCTTATGAGACGTACCTCCCGAAAGGATCTCTTTCGTACATAATAGACCGCGCACGGCCGTCGCTCCCCCCTCTTTTCGGGAGTCACGGCGGTGGCGGTTTTTTATTTTATTAATTTATTTTAAATATCTTAAAAAAAGGGTGGATTTTTTGCTCCGGTTGTGCTATACTGTTATATTGATATTATATAATGGAAGAAATGGCATCTTTTTTGCCCTCTTCCCCCATCTCTTTGCATCAAAAAAAGGAAAGACACATGAACAACGAAGAAAAGAACACCGAAGCAATTGAAATATTTTCGGAGGTGACGCTGCCGCTGATCCCCCTTCGCGGCGTGGTCGGCTTCCCCGGCGTGCAGCTGAACGTGGAGCTTGCAAGAGGGCTCTCGCTGAAGGCCTTTACCGAGGCGGCCACATCTGCCGAGGCGCGCATTCTGCTCGTCGCGCAGAAGGATCTCACCGTGGAGGATCCGACGCCCGCCGATCTTTATACCGTGGGCATTCTCGCCACCATCAAGCACGTGGTGAAAAATCCGCAGGGCAACCTTTCGGTCGTATTCGAGGGTATGGCACGCGCAAAGATCCGCGAGATCTTTATGGCAGACGGCTTTATGACCGCAAACGCCATCACCAAGGCCGACAGCCACAGCTTCCAGAAATCCCCGACGATGGATGCGCTGATGCGCGAGGTAAAAAACCATCTTCTCACCATCAAGGACATTCATCCGACCTTCAACGAGGAGATGCGCATCGCCGCCGAGGCGATCACCACCCCCGGGTATCTTGGCGACTTCGTGGCATCCGCGGCGCTGATCGATTATAAAAACAAGCAGCAGGTGCTTGAGGCGATGACCGCGAAGAACCGACTGGAGAAGCTTCTCGTCGCACTGGGCGAGGAGGCAATGCTTCTGCACTGCGAGCACGAGATCCAGATGCAGGTCAGAGACAAGATCGACAAAAACCAGAAGGATTACTTCCTTCGCGAGCAGATCAAGGCGATCCAATCCGAGCTTGGCGAGGACGATGACGACGAGATCCGCGAATATGACGAGCGCATCCAGGCGGCAAAGCTGCCGAAGGACGTGGAGGAGAAGCTCTACAAGGAGCTCGGAAAGCTGGCAAAGACCCCCTTCGGCGCAGCCGAGGGAACGGTGCTGCGCACCTATCTCGACACCTGCCTTGACTTCCCCTTCGGAAAGCATACGAAGGAAAACCCCACCGTGGAGAGCGCAAGAAAAATCCTCGACGCCGAGCACGACGGCCTTACGAAGGTCAAGGAGAGGATCCTTGAATTCGTTGCCGTGAAGCAGTTCTCCCCCGACGTGAAGAACCAGATCCTCTGCCTCGTCGGCCCTCCCGGCGTGGGCAAGACCTCGGTGGCGGCCTCGGTGGCGAATGCGCTCGGGCGCAGGTATGCCCGCGTTTCGCTCGGCGGTATGCACGACGAGGCGGAGATCCGCGGCCACAGGAAGACCTACGTCGGCGCAATGCCCGGAAGGATCGTTACCGCGCTGATCAACGCGAAGGTGGAGAACCCCGTGATCGTGCTGGACGAGATCGACAAGATGGCAAAGGATTTCAGAGGAGATCCCACCTCGGCGCTGCTGGAGGTGCTGGACCCCGAGCAGAACCGCTTCTTCCGCGATAACTTTATGGAGATCCCGATCGACCTTTCGGACTGCCTTTTCATTGCGACCGCGAACAGCTACGACAGCATTCCTCTTCCCCTTCTCGACCGTATGGAGGTCATCGAGCTCTCCACCTATACCGACACCGAGAAGATGGCGATCGCAAAGAACCATCTTCTGCCGAAGCAGCTGAAGCGCAACGGTATGACAAAATCGAAGTTCCGCATCACCGATGCGGGCCTTGCCGCACTCATCCGCGGCTATACGCGCGAGGCAGGCGTGCGCAATCTTGAGCGCGAGCTGGCATCCCTGATCCGCAAGGCGGCGAAGAGGATCGCCGAGGGCGAGGCAAAGAGCGTGACTGTGACCGAAAAGAACCTCGTTTCCTTCCTCGGTAAGGTGAAGGTGATCCCCGAGCTGCCCGAGGAGAAGAATCCCATCGGCATCGTCAACGGCCTTGCCTACACGCAGAGCGGCGGCGACCTTCTGAAGGTCGAGGTCGCGGCAATGGAGGGCACCGGAAAGATCGAGCTGACCGGCTCTCTCGGCGACGTGATGAAGGAGTCCGCAAAGATCGCGCATTCCTACGTGCGCACCATTGCCAAGGATTTCGGCATCGACGCGGACTTCTATAAGAATAAGGATCTACATATCCACTTCCCCGAGGGGGCGGTTCCCAAGGACGGGCCCTCTGCGGGCGTGACGATGATGAGCGCGATCGTTTCCGCTCTCAGCGGCATTCCCGTAAAGCGCGACGTGGCAATGACGGGCGAGCTGACCCTGCGCGGTAAGGTGCTTCCCATCGGTGGACTGAAGGAAAAGACCCTTGCCGCCTACCGCTCGGGCATCCGCACGGTGCTCATCCCCGCGCAGAACGAAAAGGACCTGGACGAGGTGGATACGGAGGCCAAGGAAAACCTGCACTTCATTCCCTGCCGCACGGCAGAGGAGGTCCTCTCTCACGTATTGGACCGATAAGATCGGGGGATACTCTGTATGAAATTCAACGTAAACAACGCATCGCTGCGCATTTCTGCGGGAAGAGCGCAGCAATTCGTGCGCGAGCCGAAGCCGCAGATCGCGCTTTCGGGACGCTCCAACGTCGGAAAAAGCTCGCTGATCAACACTCTGCTCGGAAGAAAATCGCTGGCGAGAGTTTCCTCCGCGCCCGGCAAGACGATCACCGTCAATTTCTACGATATTGATAAAAAGCTCTATCTCGTGGATCTGCCCGGCTACGGCTACGCGAAGAGATCGCAGGACTCGAAGCGCGCCTGGAGCACCCTGACCGAGGATTATTTTCTGAAAAATCCATCGGGGGACGCCCTGCGCCTCGTGCTGCAGCTGATCGACATCCGCACGGGACCGACCGACGACGATATTATGATGATCAACTTTATGGTGGACCACGATATTCCCTTCGAGGTCGTGGCGACCAAGACGGACAAGCTTTCAAAAACCCAGCTCGCGGCATCCCTTGAGGTGCTGGAGAGGACCGTTTTTGCAGGCACCGGCATCAAGCCCATTCCCTTCTCCTCCGTTACACGCGAGGGACGGGATGAATTGATGCGACGGATCGAGGCGGCCGCCGAGGGCTGATCCCCGTACTCCAAGAAAAGGAGGCTATACGCTTTGGAAACCTATATTTTCGCGGCGGTGGCGGCGCTGATCGCCCTGACCGCGCACGAATACTGCCACGGCTACGCGGCCTACCGACTCGGCGATCCGACGGCAAGGAATATGGGGCGGCTCACGCTCAATCCGATCCGCCACATCGACCCGATCGGCGCGCTCTGCATGGTGCTCTTCCATTTCGGATGGGCGAAGCCTGTGCCGATCGATCCGCGCTACTTCAAGAACCCGAAGCGCGGCTTTGCCATCACGGCGCTGATGGGGCCGCTTTGCAATCTCTGCCTTTCCTTTTTATCTGCGGGCGGATATCTGCTTGCGCGCGCCCTGATCCTGCGCGCGTTGATGAACGGCTCGCTGACGGGCGGACTCGCCTTCACCGTATGCGAAAACGCACTGCTCTTTCTCTTCGTTTTCCACTCGGTCAATCTCGGACTCGCCATTTTCAATCTGATCCCGATCCCGCCGCTGGACGGCTCCCGTCTTCTCAGCGTGATATTGCCCGAACGGCTGTATTTTTCCTTGATGCGCTACGAAAGATATATTTACTTCGGTCTGCTCGGCTGGCTCTTTATCGGTGATTTTCTTTATGACTTTCTGCTGCGCATCTCTCTGATCGCAGAGAGCTCCGTGCTCGCATCCGTGCTGAAGCTTTTGTCACTCTCCGAGCTTCTCGGCGGTGCTATGGAGCATATTTCAAATGCAATGCTGTGGATCTGGCAGCGGATCCCCTTCCTTGCATAATGCTTTTGAGGTGACTCTATGTTTGAAACGATCAATTACCGTCTTGACCAATTTGAGGGGCCGCTCGACCTGCTTCTCACGCTGATCAAGAAAAACAAGGTGAATATCACGGACATTCCGATCGCGCTGATCTGCGACCAATACGTGGAATACATCGAAAACGCCAAGAAAATGGACCTTGAGGTGGCGAGCGAATTCATCGTGATGGCGAGCGAGCTGATGCTGATCAAGAGCCGTATGCTCCTTCCCCACGAGGAGGGCACGGAGAACGACCCGAGACGCGAGATCGCGGATGCCCTGCGCCTTTACCAGCAGGCAAAATGGGCGGCAAAGGAGCTGGCGCCTATGTACGCCGAGTTCGGCGGCCGCTTCGTGAAGGGCACGGACGACGTTCCGCCCGAGAAGGGCCTGCCGCTGAATCTGCAGACAGATATGCTTATGAAGGCGCTGAACGCCGTGATGCGCCGTATGAAGATCGCGATGGCAGAGAGAAAGCCGACCGACCTCGTCAACCCCCTGATCAAGCACCACGTGGTCTCGGTCGAGGAAAAGATTGAGGAGATCTGTATGATGCTCGCCGAAACGGGCGAATCCTCGCTTTACGATCTTCTCTGCGTTTCCCCCACGCGCGCCGATCTCGTTGCGCGCTTTATGGGAATTCTGGAGCTTGTTAAGATCGGGCGCATCCTGATCACGACGACGAAGATCATCGAGGACGTGGTGGAATATGAGAGCCTCGGCATCGATATGCGCTTTATACTGAACGACGACTACGTTCCTCCTGCGGAGGGCACGGCGAGCGAATTTGACGCGCCGCCCGAATCGGAGGAGAAAAAAGAAGAGGATAAGAAGGAGTGAATGCCATGAGCGAGGAAATCAAGACTGCGGCAGGCGAAGAGGCCGCGCCCGAAAGGGACATCGTTTACGAGGAGGCCATCGAGGCCATTCTCTTCGCGGCAGGCCACCCCATTACATACACCAACCTCGCAAGAGTGCTGAATCTCACGCCCGGTAAGGTGAAGGACATCGTGGTGGAATACGCAAGACAATACAATACGACGGATATGCCGCGCGGCGTTATCCTGCTCGCCTACGAGGACTCCTGCCAGCTTTGCACCAAGCAATACTATCTGCACGAGATCCGCGAGGCGCTCGGCATCAAGAAGAACGGCACGCTCTCGACCTCCTCGATGGAGGCGCTTGCGATCGTTGCCTACAACCAGCCCGTCACGAGAATGTACGTGGACACCTTAAGACGCGCCGACTCCTCTTACGCAATGAACAACCTGATCGACCGCGGACTGATCGAGTGCAAGGGGCGTATGGACGTGCCCGGCCGCCCGATGCTTTACGGAACGACCAACGACTTCCTTCGCTGCTTCGGGCTTGCATCCCTTTCGGATCTGCCCGGCACGAGCGAGGAGCTGATGGCGCTCTTTGCGCAGGGCAAGAACGTGCCCGATAAGCCCGAGGAGGAAGAGATCGAGGGCGCAGAGCAGCTCTCGCTTGCGATCGAGGGCACGGAGCCGGCAGAAAAGGCTGCCGAGGGCGAGGAGGAAAAGCCCGATCCGACCGCTGCTCCCGAGGAGGAGACCTCAGCGGAGGATGACATCATCGACTACGAATAATACATAAAAACATTCGGGGGTACGGTCGGTGGCGCTTTTGTATTTATTGATCTTAAGTATGGCGGCGCTCACCCTGCTTCTCTCCCCCGTTGCCGTCCGCTACGCAAAGGATGGCGGGCGCTTGCTTTCCTTCCATTTCGTTTTCTTCTCCTTTTCGCTGATATGGCCGCAAAGGGAGGAACAAAAAAAGAAAGAAAAAGGAAGGGGCGGCACAGGCGGCAACGCGCTGAAGAGAGCGCTTCGCTACGCTATGCCGCGCGCCGGGATCTTTATCCGCGCCCTGCCGATCGAAAGCGCCGCATCCCCCGACCGAGCGGCGATCCTTTCGGGGCTGTATTCCGCTCTCGCGGCGCTTATCAGCGTTCCCTTCGCGGGCTTATGCAGCGATCCTCTGCCTACGGTGAGAGACGGTGACCGAGCGACGCTTGATATCCGCTTCAAAATCCGTTCCTATGCTCTTTTGTATACTTTTCTTGTCTTTTTGGCACAATATAGAAAAGAAAGGAGCAAAAGGAATGGCAGAAACGAAGATGAGTGATATTATACGCACCTCTCTTGAGGGGGTGAAGGAATTTGCGGAAAAGGATACCTTTATCGGCGACGTTATCGTGACGCCCTCCGGCGTCAGCATCATACCCGTCTCGCGCGTGAGCATCGGCTTTGCGACGGGCGGCGTGGACTATGCGGGCAAAAGGATTACGCCCGCGCAGAACTTCGGCGGTGGCGGCGGTACGGGCATCAGCATCACGCCGATCGCCTTCCTTACCGTGACACCCGACGCAAAGGTGGATCTGATCCCCGTGGGGGAATCGGCTTTACCCTCCACCGTTAACCGCGTGGCAGACGTGATCGAAAGCACGCCGCGCATCATCCAGAAGATCAAGGAAGCGCTTTTTTAACAGAAATTAGATAGAAAAACGAGGAATATCTCCTTTTTCCCTTGGGAAACTAACCAAAAGGCCCTTTTCACAGGCTAAGGAAGGATATCCCTCTATGAATAACCAAGGCAAATACAGACTGATCGCGATCGCCCTTCTGGCGGCGGTGCTCTTCTCCGTTTTTACACTGTTCGTCTTTTCGGAGAGCGGCACCTCGGTCAGCGCGCGTGCGGCGGCGCTTTACTGCCCCGACACGGATAGCTTTCTCTTCGAGAAAAACGCGGACGAAAGAATGCCGATGGCAAGCACGACGAAGATCATGACGGCGCTCGTGGCGATCCGGCGCGGAAAGCTTTCGCAAAGGATCCGCATCCCGAAGGAGGCGACCGGGATCGAGGGATCCTCGCTTTACTTACGCGAGGGCGAGGTCCTGACGCTGGAGGAGCTGCTCTACGGACTGATGCTCCGCTCCGCCAACGATGCGGCAACGGCGATTGCGCTTGCGATCTCGGGCTCCGTGGAGGCCTTCGCCGAGGCGATGAATGAGGAGGCGGCTGCCCTGGGGCTCGCAAACACGCATTTTGACAATCCTCACGGGCTGGACAGTGAAACGCATTACACCACCGCGAAGGACCTGGCAAGGCTCGGCGCGGCGGCGATCGCAAACGAAACGGCGAGGCGCATCGCCTCTACCTATAAGATCACCGTCGGCAAGGGGGAAAGCGCGCGGCTCATCGTCAATCACAACAAGCTGCTTCGCTCCTACGAGGGAGCGATCGGCTTAAAGACCGGATTTACGAAAAAATGCGGCCGTTGCCTTGTCGGAGCGGCAGAAAGAGACGGCGTGACGCTGGTGAGCACCACGCTCTCGGCGCCTGACGATTGGAACGACCATAAAAGGATGCTGGACTACGGCTTTTCGGCGCTTACCTGCTATGCAAGCCTGAAGGTCGGCGAATACAAGCAAAGGATCCTCCTGCTCGGCGGTAAAAAAAGCAGCGTAACGGTCGAGAACGGCGAGGGCTTTTCCTACGTTGACAGGGCGGGGCTTTCCGCCGTAACGACGCGCGTTTGCCTCAACGCGAGCGCCGCCGCACCGATCAAAAAGGGCGATACCCTCGGGCAGATCCTCTTTTTAAGAGACGGCGTGACGCTCGGCACCGTTCCGCTGATCGCGACCGAGGACGTGGGCGCGCTGCCGAGACGGCGAAGGCTTTTCATTTTTTAAGGATCAGACACAGGTTTAAAGGAGTAACTATGAAGAAGGTTCGTTTACAGAAGTTTTTGGCCGATGCGGGACTGATGTCCCGCCGTGCCGCCGAGGCGGAGATCGCGGCGGGGCGCGTTTCGGTCAACGGCCATCCTGCGGAGATCGGAATGCAGGTGGATCCTGCCGAGGATCTCGTTACATACAGAGGCAAAAGAGTGGCTTTTGCCAAGAGAGAGCACGTTTATATTATGATGAACAAGCCGCGCGGCTACCTCTGCTCCACCGAGGATGACAGAGGCAGAAAATGCGTGACCGATCTGCTCGACGGCGTGCAGGCGCGCGTTTATCCCGTGGGAAGGCTCGACCTGATCTCCGAGGGGCTTTTGCTCCTGACCGATGACGGCGAGCTGAAGAACCGACTGACGCACCCCTCCTATTCCCTGCCGAAGATCTACCGCGTGAAGGTTTCGGGTGAGGTGAGTGACGAGCAGCTGGCGCTTCTCGGCTCGGCGCTCGTGATCGACGGCTACAAGATCCGCCCCGTGGACGTTCTGCGCGGCGAGAGTGACGAGAGCGGCACGGTGCTGAAGATGACCTTAAAGGAAGGAAGAAACCGACAGATCCGCAAGATGTGCGAGCAGGCGGGGCTGACCGTAAAGCGCCTTTCGCGCGTTTCGATCGGCAATCTGAAGCTCGACGGTCTGCCCGTCGGCAAATGGAGACACCTCGAATCCCACGAGGTCGAATATTTATATAAAGCGACAAAGGAAAGAAAAAATGTTTAAGATCTTCCCCATTCAGGACGAAAATACGAAGAATACATACGCCGCGGCCTGCGGTGCAAAAGCGATCGAGAGCGCGTTTTCCTACGGTATGATGGATGCAGAGAGCACCGAGATCATGGGCTTTTCGCAGTTCGATCTCGAGGGAAACGGCGCGACGCTCTTTGATCTGAAGGAAAGACTCGGGCAAAGCGACTTCGAGGCGATCTTCATCCTCGGGCGCGCAACGCTGGAATTTATGGAGCGCTGCGGCGCGGAGGAATGCAAAGCCCCTCTTACGGCGGCAGACGAGACGCTGCTTCGCGCCATCGGCCTGCGTACCGAATGCGCATATGGTCTTACGGGGCGGATCGCCGGTATGTTCGACGGTCACTGTGAGGGACATAATAAGGAGAACGTTTGATGAAGCTTACATATAAAAAAGACTTGGAGGTTCGCTACGAGACAGACGTTCTCGTGGCAGGCGGCGGCCCTGCGGGCATTGCCGCGGCGGTAATGGCTGCCAAAGCCGGCGCAAGGGTGCTGATCATCGAGCAAAGCGGTTCGTTTGGCGGTGTCGGCACGCTCGGTATGGTACCCGAAATTATGAATTTCGATGATGGCGAGCATTTTCTCGCAGGCGGCTTCGGCAAGCAGCTTTACGATGCTCTCTTCCCTCCCTGCAAATTTGAGAGAGAATGGATGATCGCGAGCCCCGAGGTCACCAAGCGCGTATACGATCGGATGATCGCCGAGGCGGGCGTGGAATACCTCTTCTTCAACAAGCTGACCGATGCTGTGGTGGAAGGCGGAAGGATCACGCACGCGATCGTTTCCGCGCCCGAGGGGATCTATGCCATCAAGGCGAAATACTTCGTGGATACCACCGGAAACGGCGCACTTGCGGCGCTCTCGGGCTGTGGCTTCGACTTCGGTGACGAGAGCGGCGTTACGATGCCCGCAACGCTTTGCAGCCTTTGGGGCAACGTGGATTTTGACACCTTGGATATCGAGCAGCAGCGTGAGGGCGTAGAAAGGGCATACAAGGAGGGCGTGCTTACGCAGTACGATACGATTCTGCCCGGTATGAAGCCGATCTTCCCCGAATGCAAGGTGGCGGGCGGCAACGTCGGCCACGCCTTTGCCGTGAACGATACCGAGACCCGCTCGCTTTCGGATGCGATGACGAGAAGCCGCGAGATCCTTGCGGAATACGAAAATTACTACAGAAAATACGTGGTCGGCTGCGAAAATACCGCCCTGCTTCGCTCGGCGGACATTCTCGGCGTGCGCGAATCCCGCCGCATCCATACGGACAAGACGCTCACGAGCGATGCGTTTTTCGCCTCCGAGCCCTTCCCCGACGAGATCGGGCGCTACTCCTACCCCGTTGACATCCATCCGATGTCGCCGAGCGAAAAGGGGATGGCGGACTTTGAAAAGAGCATTCTCTTAAAGCACGAAAGGGGACAGTCCTACAGCATTCCTTACGGCGCTCTCGTGGCAAAGGAGCTTGATAATCTCTTGGTCGCAGGCAGGCATATCGGCGCGGACCGCGCGATGCAGGCCTCCGTGCGCGTGATCCCCGGCGCATTCATCACCGGGCAGGCGGCAGGCGTTGCCGCGGCGCTCTGCGCAAAAACAGGCTGCGATACGCACACGCTCGACGTGAAAGCGCTGCAAGCCACGCTGAAGGAATTCGGCGCATTTCTTACAATATAATATAAAAAGGAAGAGGCACAGATTAAACAATAGGCAGCCCCTTGGGGCAAACAGATCCCGAGGAGAAATCGTCGGCTGACGACCGAGAGGTGTACAAGTGTACACCGAGGGAGGAAACGGCGATAGAAAACGAAAATCTAATGGGTTGGAAGAAAACCGCAAGGTTTTCAACCTTAATATCCTATCAAATACACAAAAAGAAAAGGTAGAGGCACATTGTAATGCCTCTACCCTATATTTTTCGTTTTCGGTTCTACCGGGAGGTGGAAGCCCCAAGTTTTCGTTTTCGGTTCTACCGGGAGGCGCGATGCAAGGCATCGCGAATGAAATCCGCGAAAGCGGATGAAATAGGCAACCCCTTGGGGCAAACAAATTCCGAGGAAAAATCGTCGGCTGATAATCAAACGAAGCGAATCTGCAAGTTTTCTTGCAAGTGAGCGAGTGCAGATTGCTCTTCGCCAAATCGCATA